>NZ_RZPI01000701.1:0-2821 GCF_003998715.1 Mesorhizobium sp. M7A.F.Ca.CA.002.15.2.1 | reverse complement strand
GCATTTACCGCAGCCGTCGCACAGCGATTCCCACTCGGCCGGGGCCACATCCGGGAAATGGAAACGCCATTCTGGAAAACCAAGGCGCTGGAGGCGATGAGCCCGGCCGAGTGGGAATCGCTGTGCGACGGCTGCGGTAAATGCTGCCTGTCAAAGCTTGAGGACGAGGACACTGGCGAGATCTACTGGACCAGCGTCGGCTGTCGGCTGTTCGACGCCGAGACCTGCCGCTGTTCGGACTACGCCAACCGGCTGGCGCGCGTTCCCGATTGCGTCGGGCTGACGCCGCAGAATGTGCGAACCATCAGTTGGCTGCCCAGTACCTGTGCCTATCGGCTGGTTGCCGAGGGCCGCGACCTCTACTGGTGGCACCGGCTGGTGTCTGGCAGCGCCGAGACCGTGCATGAAGCCGGCATCTCGATGCGCGGCCGGGTCAAAGCGAGTGAAACCGATCTTGCCGAGCCGGAAGACTATTTTGACTATGTGCTGGACGAGGAGCCGTAGGACCAGCGGCGGCGAGCAACAGCCTTACGTTCCACGACTTCCGGCCAATCCGCGGGCTCGGAATAGGGCGCCGAGTCAGGCATTCCGGCCTTCACCAAGGGCTGGGGACGGTGGCGAATGGCCGGAACTTCCTTCTTCCCGCCATATGAACCGGAGATGAACGGCAGGTTCGTAAAGAGTTCAGACAGGCAAGCGCATTCTCCCCCCATCGGTTCACGAGGACGGGCGAAGGCCCGCAAAAAGGAGAGAAGACGATGTTCAACACGATCAAGACGGCAGCCCTTTCGGCCCTGGTCGGTCTCGGCACACTGGCGGCCGTTCCCGCCCACGCCGACAGCCTCTATCTCGGCTTCGGCAACAACAACGACCCGCGTTTCGGCGTCTATACCGGTGACGACGGTTATCGCCATCGCCGTGATGAACGCCGCGGCGACTGGCGCCGTGGCTGTTCGCCGGACCGCGCCCTCGACAAGGCCGAACGCATGGGTCTCCACCGTGTCCGCATCGTCGACGTCAACCGTCGTACGGTGAAGGTGGCGGGCCGCCAGGACGGCGACCGTGTCGTGGTGGTGTTCGCCAATGAGCGCGGCTGCCCGGTTATCTATCGCTGAGGTTCGACAATTAAGGCCGACCCCTCTTTGAGGGTCAGCCTGGCAGCATGATCTTTAGCAAGATCAGCTGGGACTAGCGGAGCCCCTTTCCGTTTGAAGGGTGTGGCTCGAAAAAACCCCGCGGGAGCAATCCCGCGGGGTTTTTCATGCGCGCTATTGGCTGGTGATGCATCGGTGGCTGGGCAAGACCCAGCCACGGATCCTCAGAGCCGCTTACTTCAGTTCGAAGGTGACGGTCACCTGGACATTGTAGGAATTCTCGCCGGCCTGCACGGGAGCCGCGCCACCCGCCGCGGCATCGAAGGCCTTGGCGTTGATCGGCATCGGCGCCGGCGCAATGTTCTGATCTGATATCTCGAGCACCCGGCCGAGGCTGGCGCCTGCGGCCTCGGCCAGCGTCTTGGCCTTGGCCATGGCGTTGGCGACCGCCTTCTTGCGCGCCTCGGTGACCGTGGCTGCCGGGTTGTCATTGGTGAAGGCGATGCCGCCACCCTGGTTGACGCCGAGCGACACCGCCTTGTCGAGGATCTCGCCGGTCTTGTCGACATCGCGCACCCGCACCGAAAGCGTGTTGGTCACCTGATAGGCGACGAGTTCGGCTTCCTGGCTGCCGTCCGGCTTGTTGGTGTAGTTGTAGCGCGGGTTGATCTGGATGCCGGCGGTCTGCAGGTCCCGGTCCTTGATGCCGGCGGACTTCATCGCCGCGATCACGGCGGCCATGGCGTCATTGTTGGCGTCGAGCGCGGCGCGCGCGGTCTTGGCCTCGCGCATGACGCTCAGCGTCAGGACCGCCAGATCGGGGGCCACGGTTGCTTCGCCTTCGCCCGACACGATGATGCGGGGCGGCGTCGGCAGATCGGTGGCTCCAGCCATCGCCGGAAAAGCGATTGCAGCGGCGAGCGCGAGAGGCAAAAGATGTCTGGTCATGAAAATCTCCTTGGTCTGCGATCAAGTCGCAGACGTCGCGTAGAGCGCGATTATGGGTTGATTTGGGCGATCTGGGGAAGCCCGTCGGGAAAGCCTTGTGCCGCGATGCGAAAAACATTAATCCAGCCCGCGTGGGGCCTGTAGCTCAATGGTTAGAGCCGGCGGCTCATAACCGCTTGGTTGGGGGTTCGAGTCCCTCCGGGCCCACCATTACCGTTAGGTCCGTTCCGGACACATAGGTTACGGTTTATACCGGAGACATGGGTAACACTTTTGGCCCGAAGGGGTTTTGGAGTGGTTCGAGCCTGCATGTCTCATCGTCGAAATATCCCAAATCATAGTCCATGAAGCTAGCCAGCCAGATATGGTCCTCGACCTGTTTGATTCCGACGGTCTGGCCGGCAAAGACAAGGCTGAGGTTGATCTTCTTGCGGTTATAGCAGATGCGGCCGCAGGTGGTGACGGTGACGGCCTTGTCGTGAAACGGGTGGTCGAGATCGGGCAAGCCGGTGTAGGGACGCGTTGAGGGCGTGTAGCGCTCGGCCGGGCAGTCCATGTCGAGCGCCTGGTGCGGGCGTTGTGAGTTGAACTCGTCGATGAAGTCATCGAACCTGGCCTGCTGTTGAAGGAAATTGGCGCCGGCCGGTTTGGTGGTCTCCTTCTTGAGGGTGAGGTGCATGCGCTCATGGCGGCCATTCTGCTGCGGACAGCCCGGCTTGATGCGCTCGATGTCGATGCCCAGGCGCAGCCACCAGACCGACAGTTTGCTGAGATTGAAC
>NZ_RZPI01000700.1:0-2822 GCF_003998715.1 Mesorhizobium sp. M7A.F.Ca.CA.002.15.2.1 | reverse complement strand
GAATTATGACCGTCAGAGTTGCCATCAACGGATTTGGCCGCATCGGCCGCAACATCCTGCGCGCTATCCATGAATCCGGCCGCAAGGACATCGACGTCGTCGCCGTCAACGACCTCGGCCCAGTCGAGACCAATGCGCACCTCTTGCGCTATGACAGCGTGCACGGCCGCTTCCCGCATGAAGTCTCGGTATCCGGCGACCAGATCACCGTCGGCAAGGAGACGTTCAAGGTCACCGCGATCAAGGATCCGACGCAGTTGCCGTGGAAGGAACTCGGCATCGACATCGCGCTCGAATGCACCGGCATCTTCACCGCCCGCGACAAGGCAGCGGCACACCTGACCGCCGGCGCCAAGCGCGTCATCGTTTCGGCCCCTGCCGAAGGCGCCGACCTCACCGTGGTCTACGGCATCAACCACGACCAGTTGACCAAGGATCATATCGTCATCTCGAATGCCTCGTGCACCACCAACTGCCTGGCGCCGCTGGCAGCCGTGCTGCACGAAACGGTCGGCATCGAAAAAGGCATGATGACGACGATCCACTCCTACACCGGCGACCAGCCGACGCTGGACACCATGCACAAGGATCTCTACCGCGCCCGCGCCGCGGCGCTGTCGCAGATCCCGACCTCGACCGGTGCCGCCAAGGCGATCGGCTTGGTGCTGCCCGACCTCAAGGGCAAGCTCGACGGCATCTCGATCCGCGTGCCGACCCCGAACGTCTCGGTCGTCGATTTCAAGTTCATCGCCAAGCGGTCGACCACGGTGCAGGAGATCAACGAAGCGGTGATCGCCGCCTCCAACGGCAAGCTCAAGGGCATTCTCGGCGTCACCCATCACCCGAACGTGTCGATCGACTTCAACCACGATCCGCGCTCCTCGATCATGGCGCTCGACCAGACCAAGGTGATGGACGGCAATTTCGTATCGGTGCTCTCCTGGTACGACAATGAATGGGGTTTCTCCAACCGCATGGGCGACACATCGGTCGCCTTCGGCAAGACCATCGCCTGATCACAAAGCCCTCTTTTCGAGACTTGGAACGCCCGGCTTTGCCCGGGCGTTTTTCATGAGCGCAGCTTGCGCCTTCCCAAATTGTGTCCCGGGCGCCAAAACATCCGAAAATCAGCGGCATAGACCAAAAAGCCACCCTGCCGCCTTGCACTGGTCACGTCTTCGCCCCACTCTCTCGCAAAGCAGGAGACAGACAAATTTGAGGGGCTGATTTCAGGATGGAGCATGCGATCTATCTCGTCACGCTGGTCGGCACAGCGCTTGTCGTCGCCGCCGCGTTTTCGAGCCTGATCGCCTTCCGCTTCGGCGCCCCTCTTCTGCTCCTGTTCCTCTGCATTGGCCTCGCCACCGGCACCGACGGTCTCGGCATCCAGTTCGACAATGCCCGCATCGCCTATTTTGCCGGCTCACTGGCGCTGGCCGTCATCCTGTTCGATTCCGGCTTCGGCACGCCGCTCAACGCCTTGCGGCAGGCAGCCGGCCCGGCGTTGTCGCTGGCGACCTTCGGCGTAATTCTGACCACCGGCCTGTTCGGCGCCGCCGCCCACTATCTGCTCGACCTCACCTGGCTGGAATCCTTCCTGCTCGGCGCCGCCGTCGCCTCCACCGATGCGGCCGCCGTGTTCTTCCTGCTGCGTGCCGGCGAGATCAATCTGCGCGAACGCGTGCGCTCGACGCTCGAGGTGGAATCCGGCACCAATGACCCCATCGCCATCTTCCTGACCATCACGCTGGTCGAGATCATCGCCGCTCATGCCAATCCCGAGACCAACGTCCTGGTCACCAGCCTTTTCCTCGGCTTCCTCCTCAACATGGGCCTTGGCGCTGTCGTCGGCGTGCTCGGCGGCCTCGCCATCGTGCGTCTCGTCGACCGGCTCAATCTCGACCATGGCCTGCTGCCGATCTTCGTGCTGACCTTGTCGTTGATGGTCTTTGCCGCCGCCGGCGCCATTGGCGGCTCTGGCTTCCTGGCGGTCTATATCGCCGGCCTCATCTCGGGCAATTCCGATATCCGCGCCGTCACCATCCTCAAGCGCTTCCAGGACGGCATGTCATGGCTGGCACAGATCATCATGTTCCTCATCCTCGGCCTGTTCGCGACGCCCTCGCAATTCCCGGCGATCATGGTGCCGGCGGTGCTGCTCGGCCTGTTCCTGATGTTCGTGGCGCGGCCGGTCGCCGTCTGGCTCTGCCTGATCCCGTTCCGCATGCCGCGCCCCGAAGTCGCCTTTGTCTCGTGGGTCGGCCTGCGCGGCGCGGTGTCGATCCTGCTCGCCATCACCCCGCTGCTCGGCGGGCTGGAAAATGGCCGTGTCATCTTCAACACCGCCTTCATCATCGTTCTGGTTTCGCTGGTCATCCAGGGCTGGACGGTCGGACCGCTGGCGCGCCGCCTCGGTTTGATCGTGCCGGCGCGGCTCGGACCGCTGGACAAGGTCGAGCTGGAATTGCCGGGTTCGGCCCATCACGAGCTTCTCGCCTATCGCGTCGCACCCGGCAGCCCGGTGGCGCGCGGCGAGCGCATCCCACGCTGGGCGCGACCCTCGCTGGTGCTGCGTGACGGCCGTTCGATGCGCTTCCAGGACATGGGCCGGCTCGCCGCCGGCGACCAGGTCTACATTTTCGTCCCGGATCGCTATCCGCGCCTGCTCGACAAGCTGTTCGCCAGCCGTGCCGTGGTCGATCCCGAAGATGCCGATTTCTTCGGCGCCTTCGCCGTCGATCCAGCGCGCCCCGCCGCCGAACTGGAAGCAGCCTATACGCCGGGCCTGACCGAAGCGGAGCAAAAGCTCACCGTTGGAGCGC
>NZ_RZPI01000006.1:0-28902 GCF_003998715.1 Mesorhizobium sp. M7A.F.Ca.CA.002.15.2.1 | reverse complement strand
CCTTGGCCTCGTGGCCGCCATCCTTCGCCGCCTTCTCGACAGCGGCGACACCGCCGAGAACGATGAGGTCGGCCAGCGAGATCTTTTTCCCGCCGGTCTGTGCCGCGTTGAACTCCTTCTGGATGGCTTCCAGCCTGGCCAGCACCTTCGACAGTTCCGCCGGCTGGTTAACCTCCCAATCCTTCTGCGGCGCCAGCCGGATGCGTGCACCATTGGCACCACCGCGCTTGTCGGAATTGCGGAACGTCGAGGCCGAGGCCCACGCCGTCGAGACCAATTCGGAAACCGACAGGCCCGATGCCAGGATCTTCGCCTTCAGCGACGCAATGTCCTGCTCGCCGACCAGTTCGTGGTCGACCGCGGGGATCGGATCCTGCCAGATCAGTTCTTCCTTGGGCACGAGCGGGCCGAGATAGCGAACGACCGGACCCATGTCGCGATGGGTCAGCTTGAACCATGCGCGGGCAAAGGCGTCGGCGAACTGGTCCGGATGCTCATGGAAGCGCCGCGAGATCTTCTCGTAGGCCGGATCGACCCGCAGCGCGAGATCGGTCGTCAGCATGGCAGGCGCGCGGCGCTTGGACGGATCGTGGGCATCCGGCACGGTTCCGGCGCCGGCGCCGCCCTTCGGCGTCCACTGATGAGCGCCCGCCGGGCTCGTGGTCAGCTCCCATTCGAAGTTGAACAGATTGTCGAAGAAGTTGTTGCTCCACTTGGTCGGCGTCGTGGTCCAGGTCACCTCGAGGCCCGAGGTGATGGCATCGCCGGCGATGCCCGTGGCATGCTTGCTCGACCAGCCGAGGCCCTGCGCCTCGATGCCGGCGCCTTCCGGCTCCGCACCCACAAGCGAGGCATCGCCGGCGCCGTGGGTTTTGCCGAAGGTGTGGCCGCCGGCGATCAGCGCCACGGTCTCCTCGTCGTTCATGGCCATGCGGCCGAACGTCTCGCGAATATCGCGTGCCGAGGCCAGCGGATCCGGCTTGCCGTTCGGCCCTTCCGGATTGACATAGATCAGTCCCATCTGGACGGCGCCGAGATGGCCCTGGAGTTCGCGGTCGCCGGAGTAGCGCTTGTCGTCGAGCCACTTGGTTTCCGAACCCCAATCGACGTCCTGTTCGGGTTCCCAGACGTCGGCGCGGCCGCCAGCGAAACCGAAGGTCTTGAAGCCCATCGATTCCAGCGCGACGTTGCCGGTGAGGATCAGCAGGTCGGCCCAGGAGATCTTGCGCCCATATTTCTGCTTGACCGGCCACAGCAGCCGGCGCGCCTTGTCGAGATTGGCATTGTCCGGCCAGCTGTTGAGCGGAGCAAAACGCTGCTGGCCGGCCCCGGCGCCGCCACGGCCGTCGCCGATGCGGTAGGTGCCGGCACTGTGCCAGGCCATGCGGATGAACAGCGGCCCGTAATGGCCGAAGTCGGCCGGCCACCAATCCTGCGAATCCGTCATCACCTGGTGCAGGTCCTTGATCACCGCATCGAGATCGAGCGACTTGAATTCCTCGGCATAGTCGAACTCTTCGCCCATCGGGTCCGAAAGGTTCGACTGCTGATGGAGAACGCCAAGGTCCAGTTGGTTCGGCCACCAGTCACGGTTCGTCCTGCTGGAGGATCCGTGCGCAACGGGGCATTTGCCGGCACTGGGATCATCGGTCTGTGCGTCCATGTTCTTCTCTCCGATCGTGGCTGTGTTGAGCTGTTCAACTGCTGCGTGAACAGGGACACAAAAATGTCCCTGTAGGCGGTCCGTTTCATGGCTGGCGCGATGACCTGAGCCCGATACGCGACCGAATATGTTGGATGTCCTGTTGCTGCGGGCATGCGCCTCACCAGGCGGTCCCGGCTGCTCCTCATCTTCGTTACGACTCCTATAGCAAAGCCGCTTGATTAATTTAAGTTGGATTTCCTGATTGCAGCGATAAGATGACATTATGACAAACCTGACGCTGAAGCAGCTGCGTTATTTCGAGGCGCTGGCCCGGCACAATCATTTCGGCCGCGCCGCCGATGCCTGCTCGATCTCGCAGCCCGCCATCTCGGTGCAGATCCGGGAGTTGGAGGAAACGCTGGGCACGGAGCTTTTCCAAAGAGGCCCACGCCAGGTCCGGCTGACCAATTTCGGCGAGGAATTCGCCTTGCGCGTCCGCGACATCCTGCGCTCGGTGGATGAGCTGACGGATCTGGCCCGCGCCTCGCGCGACCGGCTGGTGGGACGGTTGCGCATCGGCGTGATCCCGACGATCGCACCCTACCTCCTGCCTGCCATCATCGGCAACCTCGCCCGCATGCATGACGGGCTCGATATCCACGTGCGCGAAACGCAAACGCAAAAGCTGATCCAGGAACTGGCCGACGGCCGGCTTGACGCGGCCATCGTCGCCTTGCCGGTGTCGGAACCCTCGCTGACGGAAATCGTGCTGTTTGCCGAGAACTTCGTGCTGGTCCGGCCCGGCGAGGACGAGGGAAAGCCGGTCCCCAACCGCGAAATGCTGCGCGAGATGCGGCTGCTCCTGCTGGAGGAAGGCCATTGTTTTCGCGACCAGGCGCTGTCGTTCTGCAACATGCATTCGGCGCGGCCAAGGGAGTTGCTGGACGGCAGCTCGCTGTCGACCCTGGTGCAGATGGTCGGCGCCGGTGTCGGCGTCACCTTGATTCCCGAAATGGCCGTGCCGGTGGAGACGCGCTCGGCGGCGGTGTCTGTCGCCCACTTTGCCAACCCCCAACCGTCGCGGACGATCGGCATGATCTGGCGCAAGACAAGCCCGATCGCCAAACAGCTGATGCTTATATCCGAAGTGGTTCGCCAGGCGGCCGAAACGTTGCGCGCGCAGCACAATCCGGCATCGGTTGAGCTGAACTTGGTAGCAGCCGCCCAATGAAGGCTTGGCTGACCCGATCGTCAGCCTGCCGCGTGGAACCGGATCTCGCCCTTGTTCAGGAAGCAGGTCTTGTTGAACAGCGACAGATCCAGAGGGTTCGGCAACCGCACATCGCCGATATCGGGAACCGGCTTCTGCGCCGGGTCGTAGGACCGGTCGATCTGCGAGATGAAGACGAGGATCAATCCCCTGTCGCCGGCAAACGCTTTCAGCGTGCGAACCTGCGCCATCAGCTCCGGATTTTGCCGCTTTTGGTCGAGCAGTTGCAGGTAGTCGATCACCACCAGCGTGCCGCGCGGCGCCGAGCCCAATGCCTTGACGATGTAGTCGGCGCTGATGGCGTCGGAATTGTCGAACACGAACCGGTCGTTGAACTGCACCGGGTCTGCCCCGATGGCTCGAAATCGGTCGAGCACATCCCGCTGCGTATACTCCAGCGTGAAGAACACGCCCCGACTGCCGGACTTCATGGCTTCGATTGCCAGTTCGAGACTCATCAGCGTCTTGCCGTGGCCGGGTCGTGCACCCACCAGGACCAGATCGCCGGGCGCAAGTTGCGCAAACAGTGTGCCGGCAGGCGCCGCCCCGGCTGCCTTGGCCGCAAGCAGGCTCCAACTGGCGAAGCCTTCCCGTACTGCAACACGGTCAAGCGCTTCGTGGAGCGGAATTTTGGCCTCGCGGGACAACAGCCTGGCTTGACGCTTCAGATGATAGATGGGCGCGGACAGCTTCATGACAAACCTCCTGGTGCGAGCCGTTTTCGCAACCCCTCCTTATGCCAAGCGCTCGAACAGTTGGTTCGGTGATGAGAGAGCCCTGCATGGATGATGCTTTCCCGGCGGAGGGAGGAGGCGTGAGCCACGCCAGAATCAGATGATAGCTCAATCCCTGCGTATCGAAAATCGCGGAACTCGAGAGATCAGGTTCCGAACCCGCGGCTTTTCGCGATAGGAATTTTTTCTTGACTCCCTGCACTCAGCTATGGTACATATTTGTCCATGGTGCTGATTTGCGCCGATGGCCCGCCGCACAGGCGGGTTTTTCGTTTGATGCTCCGTCAGCCAACGCGCCGACGAGCTCGAAGGAACCCGCCAACCCGAGTTCGTTGCCCTGCTTCAAGGATACGAAGACGTCCGCCGCAAGCCTGGAGCCAGCATGTCGGCGTAGGGCCGTTGCATGCGTCGACCTGCTTTGCGGATCTTCATGCGGGCGCGCTAAACAAGATGTGTTTCGCCTGATAATGCGAGGCCATCTATGATCGATTCTCGCGGCAATACCGCAAGAAATCGCCATTCGCTTCGACAGGAGAATTGATCCGGTGCGGTTGAGATCTGTTTGTCTGGGCGTCGTCGCCAGCTTTTTCGTCGCCGTCATCGCCGTGACGGTGTCGGCTCGATCCTTTGCCGCATCATCTGACGTTCCGGCCTGGTTGCAGGCTCATGTCGGCAACAGCGAGGGCCAGATCTCACAAATTGTCCTCGAACGAGCCCGCGCGCTTTATCGGAAGAAGGTCGCCCAAGGGGCCGTCAAGAACCCCTGCTACTTCGCCATGGATGCGACACGCCCCAGCGATCTGGGCAATGGCGTGCTCGGCCGCCGCTACTACGTCATCTGCGAGGCCAGCGAGTCCTTCCGCGCGATTTCGTCGGGTCATGGCAGCGGGCGGAATCTGAAGGGCGTCGTCGATTTTTCGAATGGCAAGCGGTGCGCTAGGAACTTCGGCAATGCGATGGATTCATCGTTGACGGCCGGCGGCGCCTATA
Organism: Mesorhizobium sp. M7A.F.Ca.CA.002.15.2.1; assembly: GCF_003998715.1. Classification (NCBI taxonomy): domain Bacteria; kingdom Pseudomonadati; phylum Pseudomonadota; class Alphaproteobacteria; order Hyphomicrobiales; family Phyllobacteriaceae; genus Mesorhizobium; species Mesorhizobium sp. M7A.F.Ca.CA.002.15.2.1. The sequence goes on along the minus strand of NZ_RZPI01000006.1, from coordinate 24,263 downwards.
TGACCCGCGAGGCGAAAACCTCGTTCAAGGGTTATTACCGCACTGGTGCGAAACGGGACGTGGCTTTCCAGCGCACCTTCATCCAGTTCGACGGCGAAGGCGAAGCCGCGAACGCCAGGCAGCGGGTGATCGGCGGCCACGCGGCCCAGGTGCTGCACGGCCTGTGCCTGCGCAAAAATCCGAACAGCTCGCATGCCGACCATGACGGCTTCGTACCGTTCGGCAAGCTGGTGGATTATGCCGGCGGCCGCAGCAATGGCTGCACCAGTTGGTCGCCGGCGGATGCGCAGCAGATTATCCCGATGGTCAAGGACAATCCGACGACGCTCTACATCTACCCGGAATCGCGCGACATCGCCGCGGTCGCAGCCAACCATTCACAGCCGGGCGCCTATTGGAACGCGTCCTGCCTGAAGGAAATCGGCACACCGAAATTCTGGCCGCGAAAGACCCTCGAGCCGATCATCGCCCAATACAGGAAGGATCATCCGGCACCGCCGCCGCAGCCAGTGCCGATTTGCACGCAGCCGTGACGTCCGCTTCGGCATGCGAACCATGCGCATTGATCAGCAACCCGTCGTGAACCGGTATCGATCCCGATCTCCGAGGTTTGCCAGCGTCTGACTCCCCGCGCGTCGTCGATGTCGGCAAGCCAAAGGCTGGGATAGGTTCATTTGTAACCTCGGCGCGTTGGTCCCCAGAGACAACGCGCGCCCATGGCGCGGGCGGCCGCCGCCGAGAAGGCCGCCGAAACGAAAGGCGCATCCGGTCGTTCCGCCGCCGCGCGCAAGGCAGTGCGGACCAAGGGTACCCGCGGCAGGAAGGAAGCGGCACAGAAGGCTGCCAGAACGCGAACACATCACGCTTACATTGAACGTCTTCTTCGAGGACTGGCGCTCCGGGTGACGACTATGATCGAGAGGCGATCACATGGGTAATCGCCTGCGCCTCGCATCTTCCCGCCGCGTTGTATGTCGCGAACGGATCGGGAGTGGCTGAATGCTCCTGGCGAGGAGAGTTCCCGGTGCCGTGCCAGGCCGATTGGTTGGAACCAACGGCCTGCTCTCCAGTTAGAAAGCCAGCAAGTCTGGTTGTAGCCTTGCCGCCATGTGACCGACGGTTTCAAGGCCGCCGATTGAGCTTCGGAAGCGTGGAGAGCACGCTTGATGGAGAAAATCATGAACCAATGGTCAAATGCCAAGCTCTGTGACGTAGCAAATCTGGTCCTCGGAGCAATTCTCTTCTTCTCTCCATGGATATTCGCCTTCGCGGCAGGGACACAGTCCCAGAATGCCATGGGCAGCGGCATCGTGATTGTCGTGCTTTCGGTTGCCGCCCTCTTCGCCTTTGCTGTCTGGGAGGAATGGCTGAACCTCGTTGTGGGTCTTTGGGTAGTCGTGTCTCCCTGGGTGCTTGGATTCCAGGCAACCACAGCCATGGGCGTGCATGTTGTAATCGGCGTTCTGGTCGCGGTTCTGGCTGCGATCGAGCTGTGGATGATGAACCAGAACCCGCCGACGCAGTCTACGGCCTAGCAGGACTGGGCGTCCTTGCGGCGGCCTGATCGTGACGGATTGGCCGCCGACAAATTGGCATCCCGCTGGGTCGCCGATGATGGTGGAAAATCATCTGACGGTGGCCCGCCGGGAGGCCAGCGTGCCTGCCGCCGCAACCTCGGCTGCACAGCCGCTGACGACAGCCCTGCAGACAGCGTCGCCGAAAGCCAGACAACAGGAGGTATGCCGACATGAAAGCAATCCGCATCCACGCTTTTGGCGGACCTGAGGTTCTTTCGATCGATCAGGTCCCCTCGCCTCAGCCCCTTGACGACGAGGTTGTGCTCAGGGTCCGCGCCGCAAGCGTCAATCCGATCGACTACAAGACCCGCGAAGGGTCGGTGAGCGAGACCCTGCCGGTCACGCTCGGGCGCGACGTATCCGGCACGGTGGAAATATGCGGTACGCGGGCGCATACGTTGAAGAAGGGCGACCCGTTGTTTGCGATGCTTGGTCATGACCGGGGCGGCAATGCCGAATATGTCGTGGTCAAGGCGACGGAGGCGGCTGCCAAACCGGATCGTCTAAGCCATGTCGAAGCCGCGGCGGTGCCGCTTGCCGGCATCACCGCATGGCAAGGCCTTTTCGATCATGGCGGCCTCAAATCCGGACAACGGGTTCTCATCCATGGCGGCGCCGGCGGCGTCGGTCATCTGGCGATCCAGCTGGCCAAGGCCGCGGGCGCGTTCGTCGCGACAACCGTTTCCGCCGAGGACGTCGTTTTCGTGCGTGAGCTTGGCGCCGATCAGACGGTCGACTACAAGAATCAGCGTTTCGAAGAGGTCGTCGATGCGGTCGACCTGGTGTTCGATCTTGTCGCGGGCGACACGCAGGAGCGCTCCTGGGAGGTGCTCAAGCCTGGCGGGACGCTCGTTTCCACGCTTTCCCAACCGTCGCAGGAAAAGGCAAACTTGCGTCGGGCGCGTGGCGTCTCCTACCTGGCCGAGCCGAATGCGGCGCATCTTGCCGAGATCGGCCGCCTCATCGAGGCCGGCAAGGTCACCCCCTTCGTGCAAGCCACCTACCCGCTTGGAGAGGTCGCCAAAGCGGAAGAACGGCTGGAAAATGAGCATGTGCGTGGCAAGATCGTGCTTGAGGTTTCCGCCTAGCGCGAGTTGATGCTCCTGCCCCTCTCGAACGGGTTATCCGATCCGCGCCTCGCCGTCGCTGTCCGGCACGTTTGGAAACAGCACCTTCAGCTTGTGTTCCGCGCTTGCCCAACTGCGCCTGTGATGTTGCCACAGGCACCAGTTGCTCACCGCAAAAGCTAGAATGCCGACAGTCACGGCGAGACTGACCATCGAGCCAACGACAACCTTGAGCATCACGCCGGCAAAGACACCGGCGATGGCACCGTTGACGACATTCACCATCCCTGCGGTTCCGGCGAACGCTTGCCAGGGCCTTGGCTTGAGGCCGACATCGGCCAGCAGAGCCGTTTGGGGGTGGAGTGAACCAGATAGCGCGCCATCGAAGGGGTGAGCTCGGTGTAGCAGTGCCTGATGCGTGCCATGCCGCGGGCGTGGACCATGTCTTCGATGGCCACCTGCACAGCCCTGACGAATGTCACCAGCCCAATGAAGTAGAGGCACGGCAACAGGATCAGGCTGAACAGCATGAAAGGAAGCCCCATCCTCGTCACCTGGGCCACGAAAGCAAGGGCGATCGTGGCGCTGGATACCGAAGTCAGGAACAAATTTGCGCGCTGATTCGCCTCCTGAATAGTCGCCGCCCTGGCGGTCCCCAGCACCAAATGCTCCGTCGTCATCATCTGCAGGAGTTGCTGTCGGTTCTCGCCTTCAGTGGTTTTTGTCTTCCTTGCAGGCATCGCAAAAAACCCGTTGCAGGACGCGCAACCAGCTCCTCAAAGCCGCCCACCCAGGAACGAACTGCTTCGGAAGGGGTTCCGGCGCAACCAAGACCGCTACCGTGGATCCCGGGGCAGAGCCGGATCACAGGCCGAGCCAATTTTGTCGACAGATAGCGAAACGATTGTCCCTGAGCATCGTTTCGAAACCAGACATGAATTTGATGAGGAGGCGATGATGAGCGCTACCGGTTTGGATGTCTTTGACAGGACGCTGCAGACAACCAACATCTGGCTCGACGAGATCATGGACGATCATGGTCCGGATCGGCGAATTGCATGGCACATATTGGGCGCGGTCCTGCGGACCGTAAGGGACAGGCTGCAGATCGGGCTTGCGGCCAAACTTGGGGCGGAACTGCCGCTCCTGGTGCGCGGCGCCTATTACGACCACTACCGGCCCGCAGCCGAGCCGGACAAAACGCGCTCCCTGGAAAACTTCTCGCAGCACATCGGCGAGGAATTGAAATCGATCCGCCCCGTCGATCCCGAGGATGCAGCACGCTCGGTGTTCCGAGTTCTTGCACGGCATATTGATCTTGGCCAATCGGCTAAGGTGCGCGATGCGCTGCCGAAGGAAATCCAGGCGCTCTGGCCCGAAAGCCTCGGTGTCAAATAGAGATGGCACGAATCTGGCGGCTCCCCGGACAGCCAGGCCGAGGCTGGCGCCCCTGTCGGGCGTCAGTCCCGCAAACGGTTGGCGGCATGATCCTGATGCTGCTCGGTCGCGACCTGCCTGGAGTCCAAACCGCGTTCTTTGGAATGCTGTGCCTTGTCGCGATTGGACAGAACCTTGTTTTCTTCGAGCTTGTCTTTTGGCGTCACGGTCATGGCGCCTGTGCCGGAACCCTTTCCTTGTGAACCTGCTCCGATGTGCTTCTTGCTGCCGTGTGCCATGGGCTGCCTCCAATCTATGACGAATGTTCCAGGAGCGTTGCTGGTCCGTGACGCGCTTTAGTCGTCGGCACGGTTCTTGTGATGGGCGCTTTCCTGATTCTTGCCGCGAAGCATGTTGCGGTCGTCTGGATCGACGAGGTCCGGTGTATCGGTCCTCATGTCCGCTCCCTTGCGCAGTGCTTCGCGTTCCGCCGCTGATCGTTTCAGATCCGCCTCGGCATCAAAATCCTTGCCGGCGTTCTTTGTGTTTTCCCGCTCTTCAATGATGCGAATTTGTTGATCGTGGGTTTTGCGTCCAGTCATCGCTTTCCTCCGGCGTGTTCGTGTCGGCGCCCGAAAGTGGTGCGTCGCCGGCCGTCTCTAAGGTCGGTTACGGCGTTTGCCTGTCCGAGCCTGCCTTCGTGCTGATAATGGCAAGGTGACGGGATCGTTCCGAAAGGCGTTGAAAAGCTTCTCGCCAGATGGCTCCGCTCGGCCCGGCGCTCACATTGACGCAGGCTCCGGCTGGCGCCCGCCCTTGTGAACCGCAGCGTCCTTTGAACGCTCGGCAACCGCCGGGCTGGTGCCGGATGCCTTTGCCGTCGCGGCACTCGGCTCCGCGCAGAAATCGATGACAGCCTGGATGAACTCCGCCGGATATTCGATGTTCGACAGATGGACCGCAGGCAGCACAACCAGCTTCGCGCCGGGTACCGTCGCGGCGATCAGCTCGCTGTGGCTGGCTGCCGTCACCGTGTCGTGCCGACCAGCGATCACCAGCGTCGGCCGGGGTATCAGTGCCACGGTGCGGCGAAGGTCCGCGTCGCGAACCGCCGCGAACAGACCCGCCAGGCCCTGCCGGTCGATAGCCAGCAGCATGGCGCGAAAGTCTTCGACCACAGGCTCGTTGGCGGCAACCAGCGACGCGGGGAACCAGTTGCTCAGGAACGTCTCGGCGGTTTCCGACATGTCCCGCGCCTGGCGCACCGCAGCGATCCGCTCGTCGAAATAGCTTGCCGGCGCCAGATGCGACGAGGTGTTGCTCAGGATCAGCCGGTCGATCCGCTCGGGCGCGTGGATGCCGAGCCACTGCGCGACGAACCCGCCGAGCGACAGGCCAAGGAAATGTACGCGTTGCAGGTCGAGCGCATCGAGCAACTCGATGACGTCGCGGCCAAGCCGGTCCAGCGAATAGGCGCCGACCGGAACGCTCGATCCGCCATGGCCGCGAAAATCGTAGCGCAGGACACGAAAATGCTTCGACAATTCGCCGACCTGCCCATCCCACATGTGCAGCGTGGTGCCGATGGAATTCGACAGCACCAGCACCGGCTTGCTTGCCTCGCCGTCGAAGCGGTAGGCGATGCGCGTGCCATCGCCCGTTGTGACGAAATTCAGCTCATTCATGATGAAGATTCCTTCTGGAACGTTGAACGAGACAGAGCCTAGCTGTGGAGCGATTTTGTTGATATTACAAAGATAAGACAATCTCTGTAACAAAAACTGACATGGCCGAATTCACCCTGCACGATCTGCAATGCTTCGATGCGGTGGTCCGCACCGGCGGTTTTCAGCCTGCGGCGGCCATGCTGTATCGCTCGCACCCCGCGGTGTTCGCCGCCGTCGCCAAGCTGGAGCGACAGCTCGGCCTCGTCCTTTTGGATCGCAGCGGCTATCGCGTGCGTCCGACCGAGGCCGGGCTGTCGTTCCACCGCCGAGCGCTATCGCTGCTGCGCGAGATGGACGGTTTGCGCGTCCATGCCGCCCAGTTGGCGATGGGTGAGGAAAGCGAGATCCATGTGGTGATCGGCGACCTGTGCCCGCGCCCGCAGGTGCTGGGCATGCTCGGGCGATTCTTCGCACAGTTGCCCGGCACGCGCCTGCATCTGCATTTCGAAGCGGTGGGCGGCCCATGGGAGCGTCTCTTCGACGACGAAGCCGACCTGATCCTGCACTGGGTCGACAAGGGCGATGCGCGGGTGGAATGGGTCGATTTGTGCAAGGTGTCCTTCATTCCCGTGGTGGCGCCGGGCTTTCTGCCTCAGCGTATCGAGCAGCCGATCACCCCGGACCAGATGCAGGCACTCACCCAATGCGTCATGCGCGACAGCGCCCGCCATTCGCCACAACAAAACTATTCGCTGATCGAAGGCGCGCCGCAATGCCTCGTCGCCGACCAGGGCATGAAGAAGGAGATCATCCTGCAGGGCCTTGGCTGGGGCCACCTGCCCCGCTTCCTGATCGAGGAAGAACTGCAGGACGGACGCCTGCACTCCATTGCCGGCCGTCATCTGCCGGGCCGCACCGACGAACTGGTGGTGGCGCGCCGCCGCGACCGGCCGCATGGGCCGATCGCGAACCGGCTGTGGGATCATATCCAGCAGGAAGCGCCGGCATTGCGCCGTGTGCTCGAAGCGCCGAAATCCGCCGAGGAAGTCAGCGGCCAACCAGCCAGCGAAAAGCGCGACGGATGAACGTTTGAGCGTCCTCCGTCACTGGTTCGCCGTGCGCCATCAGCACTCTTTCGGCCGGCCATGCCAGTATGCGTTGAAGAGCGGCACGCGCGGCGCGCCGGTCGGTAAAGCCGGCGCGGAATTTTCGCGGCACTGAGGGCTCTGCGGCCACCATCAGATCCAGCCGGGCTACGAGCGCCCGCCAGCCCTTGAACCATCCGGCGTGGAAATGCTGGATCAGATCGGTGAACAACACTGTCCTGCTTGCGCGGTGGAAGAAGACAATCTCGGTGGTGATCCTGTTGCCGCGCACGACGACCTGGTCGAGATCGTCCGCCCAGTCGGCGGCAGGCGTATCGCCGAGCTCGCCGCAGAAGAGGATATCTCGGCGCTTTTCCCGCAGGCCGGGTGGCGCATAGACCTTGGCATCGGGATAGCCGCGCTGCCAGTCAGCGAGAAACACGTGGTGAAGCGAATTGGGCGGGATCAGGAAGCGCACCACGCCCAGAGCGTCCACATCGGCGCGCAGCTCGTTCGTGAGCTCTACCGGTGACCAGATGAACAAACCGCCCCCGGACAATCCGATAACGGCCATACGCGTGGGATAGTGAAAGCCGGCGGCCGCCGTGACGATCGGACCATCCGCAATCCAGATCCCAAGGCCGAATTCCTTGAGACTACCAGCCATTTGCACATTGCTTCCCATAGAGCCGCTTGAATTCCGATGCGCCACAGTCGACCCTTCGCGGGATTGGCGGCTGCCGCAATGCGGCGGTCACGCAGCAAAAGTTTACATATGTGTAAATTTACACTAGGGTATAAAAATGACAACCCCAAAGCGGACCGAACGGTCGCGAAGCCTCATCCTCAATGCCGCCGACCTGGCGTTTCGGGAGATGGGGTTTGCCAACACCTCGGTCGAGGAGATCGCGACGCGTGCCGGCTTGACCCGCAAAACGGTCTACAATCTGTTCAGTTCGAAAGAAGAAATCGCGTTGCGGCTCATCGCCCGCGTGGAGGCGGGCGATGCCGCCTACCGCGCCCGCATGGCGGCGAACGAAGATGTATTCGTCATGCTCGAGACAGTCTTTCTCGACAGCGCCGGCTGGTGCCTGGCCAATCCCTCGCTTGCCAGGCTGGCTCTTGCCCCCGCCGAGCGTCCGTCCCTGCAGCCGCCGCCCGACCGGCCCTCATTCCAGCGCCTGGTCCGGGACCTTCTGGTGCTCGGCCAACGGCAAGGTGTCATTCGCAGGGATGACGATGCCAATTTCATGGCGCTGGTCCTGCTTGGAATATACGGCCAGGCGATGCTTTCGGCGCTTTCGGCCGGGTCATTCAGCGAGGACGAGATCAGGCACCTCATCCGCATCGTCGTTGAAGGGATCGGCAAACGCTAACTACGCGAACCACTTGTCCGCCGATCTCCAAAGCGCCGCAGGAGTGCTCCCGGCCTTCGCTTCATTGGCTGCTCTTCGGAGCCTTGGCGTCCTTTGAACGCTCCGCGATAGCGGGGCCGGCCCCGGACGTCTTTTCGGTTGCAGCGCTCGGCGTGGCTTGCTTTGGCGGGTTTTGTCCCTCCGACTGGCGGGTGCGGTCTTCCACTTCGCCCATCCGGCGGGTGAGCCCTATTCCGCCGGCAGGCTTCTCGTTGGCGGCCGCATCCTGGGAGAATTCATCGGAAGCGTCGGCATCGGTCTTTGCCGGATATTTCGTCGCACCGGTTTCATAGCGGGTTTCGTTCTCAGTCATGGCATCTCTCCAGTTGCATGACGGATAAACATCTCGGCGCTATCCGGGTTCCAATTCCTGGACTTGGATTCCGGACGGATCTGGATTCCGCCCGGTCGGCCACCCAAGCGACGAGATGAGCAGCACCCTACTGCAGCAGACCCTTGACGATGCCGCTCGCCTTGCCGAAATCCATCTGGCCGGCATATTTCTGCTTCAGTGCGGCGATCACCTTGCCCATGTCCTTCTGGCTGGCCGCACCGGTCGCGGCGATCGCCTCGCGCGCCGCAGCAGTTACCGCCGCATCATCCAGCTGCGTCGGCAGGAAGGTGCGGATGATCTCCATCTCGCCGCGCTCCTGCGCGGCCAGTTCCGGCCGCTTGCCGTCATCGAAGGCTTTGGCCGATTCCTCGCGCTGCTTCACCATCTTGGCCAGGATCTGCAGGATCTCCTCGTCGCTGGCCGGCTCCTTGCCTGACCCGCGATTGGCAATGTCGCGGTCGTGAATGGCGGCCTGGATCAGCCGCAATGTCGGCAGCCGGTGCTTGTCCTGCGCCTTCATCGCGCTCTTCAGGGATTCGGCGATTTTGCCGCGCATGGTGCATTCTCCTTCGATCGGCGCGGACAATAGCGCCGCGGGCGAGCCAAGGCAAACTCTGATGTGCCGGGGCAAGCCACTGATTTTGCTAGGCGAAATAAAATATGGCGGCATTTCGCATGATCATTGACCGCCCTGCCCCCTTCCCCTATGTACTGGGCCTTGCATGAACGGAAATTTGACTGCGTGGAAGCCGCGAAATCGCCGCTTCGCGCCGTTTGCCGCGCAGATGGCCCGCCGGGCCGGTTGCAGCGCGCGGCCTGACAGGAGTGCCGCATGGCCGAGATGACGCCCGCCTTGACCCCCGCTTGGGCCACGGAAAAGCCGACCGCCCTTCTGGTGCTGGCCGACGGTACCGTCATCGAAGGTCGCGGTCTCGGCGCCACCGGCTCCGCTGTCGCCGAAGTCTGCTTCAACACGGCGCTGACCGGCTATCAGGAAATCCTCACCGATCCGTCCTATGCCGGCCAGATCGTCACCTTCACCTTCCCGCATATCGGCAACATCGGCACCAATGACGAGGACATCGAGGATCTCAATCCGCTCGCCCGCGCCGGCGCCGTCGGCGCCGTGTTCAAGGCCGATGTCACCAACCCGTCCAACTACCGTGCCGGCACTGGTCTCGACCAGTGGCTGAAGAAGCGCGGCATCGTCGCTTTGTCGGGCATCGACACCCGCGCGCTCACCGCGCTGATCCGTGAAAAGGGCATGCCCAACGCCGTCATCGCGCATGCGCCCGATGGCGTGTTCGACATCGACGATCTGAAGCGCCGCGCCGCCGCATGGTCGGGCCTGATCGGGCTGGATCTCGCCAAGGAGGTTACGTCGGGCCAGTCCTCGGTCTGGCGCGAGACACCCTGGGTGTGGAACGAAGGCTTTGGCGAACAGATCGAACCGACAATGCACGTCGTCGCCATCGACTACGGCGTCAAACGCAACATCTTGCGCCTGCTCGCCGGCCTCGGCGCCAAGGTCACCGTGGTGCCGGCCAAGTCCGGCGCCGAGGAAATCCTCGCCATGCAGCCGGACGGCATTTTTCTCTCCAACGGCCCCGGCGACCCGGAAGCCACCGGCGACTATGCCGTACCGGTCATCCGGGATCTGCTGAAGACCGACATCCCGGTGTTCGGCATCTGCCTTGGCCACCAGATGCTGGCGCTGGCGCTGGGCGGCAAGACCGCCAAGATGCACCAGGGCCATCACGGCGCCAACCATCCGGTCAAGGACCACACCACCGGCAAGGTCGAGATCGTCTCGATGAACCACGGCTTTGCCGTGGATGCCGACTCGCTGCCATCAGGCGTCGAGGAAACCCACGTCTCGCTGTTCGACGGTTCGAATTGCGGCATCACCCTGACCGGCCGGCCGGTGTTCTCGGTCCAGCATCACCCCGAGGCTTCGCCCGGCCCGCAGGATTCACACTACCTGTTCCGCCGCTTCGTCAATTTGATCCGCGAAAAGCGCGGTGAGGAATTGCTGGCCGAACGGGCTTAGCGCGATCCGGTAGCGCCGCCCCTCATTGCCCTGCCGGGATGGCCCTCCCTGGTGAGCGCAATGCGGTTGTGACTCACACCTGTGCTCCATCCTCAGCGACACCGGTGGCGACATTCGTGCGCGCTGCCGGCCTCGCAACTTTCGTCACAAAGACGATGACCGCCAGCGTCAGGAAGCACGCTCCCAGCAGATAGGGCGCGCCGCCGAAGGTCACCGGCGCGCTTGGCCCGGTGAACCAGGAAAAGATCGCCGTGTAGAGCAGCGGCGTGATGATCGAGGTGATCGAGAAGATCGAGGTCATCGCGCCCTGCAGTTCGCCTTGCGCCGAAGGCGGCACCTTGGCGGCGGCGAGGCTCCGCAGCGGCGGGTCGGCCAGCGCTTCCAGGCAGCCGACGACGATCACCGCATAGATCATCCAGCCTTGCGACGCGAAGGCGTAGCCGAAGGCGCTGGCTGCCGTGAATGTCAGGCCGATGACTGCGGTCTTCCACTCGCCAAGCCTAGGGATGACGCGCGGCAGCACCGTCGCCATGACGATCGCGCCGCACAGGCCAAAGGCGCCGAGCGAGAAGCCGATCTGCTGCTCGCTCCAGCCATAGCGGTAGCTGGAGACGAACGACCAGACCGCCGGATACATCATATGCCCGAGCGTCATCAGGAAGAAGACAAGCCCGATCCAGCCGATGCCTTGATATTGGCGCATCTGCAGAAGCGTGCCGACCGGGTTGGCGCGTTTCCACTCGAAGCGGCGGCGGTGCTTGTCATCGAGCGTTTCCGGCAGGAAAAACAAAGCGATGAGGAAATTCACGAAGGCGAGCCCGGCGGCGAAATAGAACGGCACGCGCGGCCCGAACGTGCCGAGCAGCCCGCCCAGAACCGGCCCGATGACGAAGCCGACGCCAAATGCGATGCCGAGCAGGCCGAAATTCTTAGCCCGATTGTCATCGTTCGAGATGTCGGCGATGAAGGCCGATGTCGTCGAATAGCTGGCGCCCGAAATGCCGGCCAGCACGCGCCCGATGAACAGCATCGGGTAGGACCAGGCGACGGCGCAGATCAGATTGTCGATGGAGAAGGTCAGCACCGATGCGAGCAGGATCGGCCGCCGCCCGAACCGGTCGCTCAAGCCGCCCATGATCGGTGCGAAGAAGAACTGCATCGCCGCATAGACGAAGAACAGCCAGCCGCCTTCGATCGCCGCGCCGCTGATGCTGACCCCGGTCAATTCCCGGAGATAGGCCGGCAGCACCGGCATGATCATGCCGAAGCCGATAATGTCGAGCAGCAGCGTGGTGAAGACGAGCGCAAGGCCCCGTCTGGCGGTTTTGGGGTCGATCATGCAGGATCAAGCTCCTCTGCTCGCCCTCAGGCGCAGGCGGACGCACCTTATAGGCGAGCTCGCGGAAAGGAACAATGCAGGAACAGGCCGAATCTATTCATCCTGACACCACCTGACGGCAGCATCGCCGGCAGGTGAAGCTCGACAACGGTCTGGTCAGATCGGCCCACTCAGCGTGTTGCAATCCGACAGCTTGCCGCTCTTGTAACCACGCGCCAGCCAGGTCTGCCGCTGCTGCGAGGTGCCGTGGTTGAAGCTTTCCGGCACGACATAGCCCTGCATCTTCTTCTGCAGCGTGTCGTCGCCGATCTGCTTGGCGGCGTTCAGCGCGCTTTCGATGTCGCCCTGCTCCAATATGCCTTTCTGTCCGGTGTAGTGGGCCCACACACCGGCAAAGCAGTCGGCCTGAAGCTCGATTCGCACCGACATCTGGTTGGCCTCGACCTCGCCCATGCTCTGCCGCATCTGGTTGAACTTGGACATGATGCCGGTCAGGTTCTGCACATGATGGCCGATTTCATGCGCGATCACATAGGCGCGGGCAAATTCGCCCGAAGCGCCGAACTGCTGGTCGAGTTGCTGGAAGAAGGTCATGTCCAGATAGACCTTGTGGTCGCCGGGACAATAGAACGGTCCGGCCGCCGCGGAGGCAAAGCCGCAGGCCGAGCGCACCTGGCCGGAAAACAGCACCAGCTTGGGATCCTCGTAGGTCAATCCCTGCGACTTGAAGATGCCGGTCCAGGTGTCCTCGGTCTCGGCCAGCACGGTCGCCACGAACTGCTTCATCTCGTCATTGGCCGGTGTGGCACCGTTGTCCTGGCCGCTATTGTCGGTGATCTGGCCGCCGCCGCCCGGCAGCAGGCCGCCGTCGCCACCGCCCAGGATCGTCGAAGGATCGAAGCCGAAATACCATCCGGCCAGCACCACCAGGATGACGAGGAAGATGCTGCCGCCGCCACCGGTACGGCCGCCGATCGGAATGCGGAACTGGCCACCGCCGCCGCCGAGTCCGCCGCCGCCGCTGTCGCTGCGGTCGTCCTCGATATTGTCACTCTGACGACGGCCCTTCCAGAGCATGGCAACTCCTCGTGCAGCAAACCTCCCCGTTGCTCCGGGGCGACAAACAATTATCTCAACGGTTGCGCCAAGTCACAGCATTTTTCGATGGCCTTTTTGGCCACACGGGTTGCCTTGCGGCCAAGTTCGTTGTGGCGAGCGGCTCGGCGTGGCAATCGTCCCCGTGGCCTACAGCCGATCACGTAAGCCCGACAGAGAGCTAATCTTCCTGCTTGGCGCCGGCGCTCTTGCCGTCGGAGCTCTTCGAACGCTCCTCGAAACGCGCCGCGCCCTTTTTCAGCGGATGGCCGGTTTCGGCTTCGGTCTTGCGCTCATCCCTGGCCGCCGCCTGTTTCAGTCCCTCGGCTGCCTGCTTGCCCTTTGCCGCCGGCGTTTGTTCGATGCCCATCGTTTCCTCCCTTTCGCGCGCCAATCGCACGGATCTGGTGCAAACGTGTCTGGCGTGCGACGGTTCCGGCGACGCGGGAACTCTGGCGCTCAGCGCGCCGTCATCGCCTTGCGGAAGGCTTCCAGCGTCTCGGCGCTGACATGGTGCTCGATGCCCTCGGCATCGATGCGCGCTGTCTCCGCACTGACACCGAGCGAGCGCAAGAAAGCTTCCACCGTCTGGTGGCGGATGCGGCTTTCCTCCGCGACTTTGCGGCCGGCTTCGGTCAGGAACACGCCACGATAGGGCTTTCTCGACACCAGACCGTCGGCGCACAGCCTGGTCAGCATCTTGGCCACCGTCGGCTGCGCGACGCCGAGCCGTGCGGCGATGTCGACCTGACGCGCCTCGTTGCCGTCTTCGATCAGGTCGGCGATCAGCTCGACATAATCCTCGACCAACGCACTGCGGCGCGCTTCGCGCTGCTGCCGGAAGCCCTCCGAATGAATTTCGGCGTCGAGCAGCGGCTCGCGCGGAACTGGTCTGTTCTTCAGCACCAATACGCGCTCCTCCCAGGACTATTTGCCATCCATGCTTTCATAGCACGGGCTCTGATTCTTCAGGCCGTTTATTTGCATTCCGCCACAGGTGCAACCGGGGCTTCCGATTGCCGCTTCACCCGATGACCGCCAGCCGGATAAAAAGCAACGACAATGAAATATAGCATATTGCATAATGTTGAGCCATGGCATAGCTTAAGCCAACATCGTCCAGTCTCGCGGAAAGCCCTCCTTCATGTCCGAAGCCGAAGCCACAGCCTCCCGTTCCTCATGGCGGTTCGCCAGGCCCGACGAGGACGAGCAGCCCAGCCTGCGCGAAGTCAATTCCTCTATCGCCGTGCCGAACTCGGGCGTCTGGTTCCGTCGCCTGTTCGCCTTCATGGGTCCCGGCTACATGGTCTCGGTCGGCTATATGGACCCCGGCAACTGGGCGACCGACCTCGCCGGCGGCGCCCAGTTCGGTTACACGCTGCTGTTCATCATCATGCTGTCCAACCTGATGGCGATCCTTTTGCAGGCGCTGGCGGCACGGCTCGGCATCGCCACCGGCCGCGACCTCGCCCAGGCCTGCCGGGCCTATTATCCCCGGCCGGTGAACTTCGTGCTGTGGATCGCCTGCGAGCTGGCCATCATCGCCTGCGACCTGGCCGAAGTCATCGGCACCGCGATCGCATTGCAGCTTCTGTTCGGCATTCCGCTGATCGGCGGCGCCATGCTGACGGCGCTCGATGCCTTCCTCGTGCTGCTCCTGATGAACAAGGGGTTTCGCTATCTCGAAGCCTTCGTCATCGCGCTTTTGATCATCATCTTCAGCTGCTTCGCCATCCAGATCTTCGTCGCCGCCCCGCCGGCCGGTTCGATCCTGCATGCCATGTTCGTGCCGTCGTCGGAAATCGTCACCAATCCGGCGATGCTCTACATCGCCATCGGCATCATCGGCGCCACCGTCATGCCGCATAATCTCTATCTGCACTCCTCGATCGTGCAGACCCGCGCCTATGAACGCACCGACAAGGGCAAGCGCGACGCCATCAAATGGGCAACGACGGACTCGACCATCGCCCTGATGCTGGCTTTGTTCGTCAACGCCTCGATCCTGATCGTGTCCGCGGTCGCCTTTCACAACACCGGCCACCAGGACGTCGCAGAGATCGGCCAGGCCTTCGAGCTGCTGTCGCCGCTGCTCGGCCTCGGCATCGCCTCGATCCTGTTCGCTGTGGCGCTGCTGGCTTCCGGCCTGAACTCGACGGTGACGGCCACGCTCGCCGGCCAGATTGTTATGGAAGGCTTCCTGCGCCTGCGCATCCCCAACTGGGCACGCCGGCTGCTGACGCGCGGCCTCGCCATTATCCCGGTGGTGGTCGTCACCGCGCTCTATGGCGAAAAGGGCACCGGCCAGTTGCTGGTGTTCAGCCAGGTCATCCTGTCGATGCAACTGCCCTTCGCGGTCGTCCCGCTGGTGCAGTTCGTCTCCGACAAGAAGAAGATGGGCAATCTCGCCATTCCGCGCGGCGTCGCAGCCCTTGCCTGGGTGGTCGCCGCGATCATCCTGGTGCTCAACTTCAAGCTGCTCTACGACACCATGTTCGGGGTCGGCTGAGTTCCGCTTCGCCTGGAAACCAGCTGCCCTCTGCGCAGGGGGCAGCCTCGCGACAAATCGGCAATCCGCGCTATGTTTTCCGGCATCATGACCCGGATCGAAGACATCAGGAAATTCTACGCGCGGCTGCTGGCCGCCAATGCCGGCTCGCCCGACCCACGTCTGGAAGCGGCTTTCGCCGACGTGCCGCGCGAAGCGTTTCTCGGTCCCGGACCGTGGACGGTCGTCGCCGGCAACGGCAGGGTCACAACACCAAGCGCCGATCCGGCTCATATCTATCAGAACGTGCTGGTGGCGCTCGACGACGACAAGGGCATCAACAATGGCGAGCCATTCCTGCACGCCATGTGGATTGGAAAGCTTGAACCGAAACCCGGTGAGGCGGTTTGCCATATCGGCGCCGGCACCGGCTACTACACCGCCGTGCTGGCCCGGCTGGTTTCGCCAGGCGGCATCGTCACCGCTTTCGAACTCGACGAGAAGCTGGCCGATCTGGCGCGTCAAAATCTCGAAGCCTATGGCAATGCGACGGTGGTCCATGGCGATGCCGTGACGACGCCCCTGCCGCCATCCGACATCATCTATGTCAATGCCGGGGTCGCAGCGCCCCCGGCCGGATGGCTGAAGGCGCTGCGGCCAGGCGGCCGCATGATCTTTCCCTGGCGGCCGGCCGAGCGCGTCCCGCTGGCGGTGATGGTGACACGCACGCAAAAAGGCTTCGCCTGCGATCCGTTCATGCGGTCGTGGTTCATTCCCTGTGTCGGCGCCTCGGTCGCGGACCCCGCGGCGATGATCCCCACCGGCGAGCAGGCCGCGCGCAGCCGCTCGATCTGGCTGGCGCAGGACAGGGCGCCGGACGACACCGCCACCGCCATATCAGGCGATGTCTGGTTCTCGTCGGAAAATCTCCACACCGAGCCTCGCAAGCAACGGTGATTTTCCAAAATTTCGTCCTGTCCTGTCGGACCGGTGGCTCGTCGCCCGTCCTTGGGCTGAAGTCCGCCACGACGGCGTGGACCGAAGAACGGGAGCATTGGAATGAGAAAGATCATCTCTGCGACATTCATCAGCCTCGACGGCGTCATGCAGGCGCCCGGCGGCCCGCAAGAGGATCCGGTCGGCGGCTTCAAGTTCGGCGGCTGGACCTTCCATTACTTCGACGAGGCGGGGGGCGCGGCGATGGATGAACTGTTCTCCAAGCCTTTCGCCCTGCTTCTCGGCCGCAGGACCTACGATATCTTCGCCGCCTACTGGCCATATCAGAAAGATCCGATCGCGGATGCCTTCAACCCTGCGGCCAAATATGTCGCGACGCATCGGCCCGACACCCTCACCTGGCAGAACACGCAATCGCTCGGGCCCGATATCGTTGCGGCGTTGCGCCGCCTCAAGCAGGAGGATGGACCCGACCTGCTCATCCAGGGATCGGGCAACCTGATCCAAACGCTGCTCGCCAACGGGCTGATCGACGAGATCCGGCTGATGATCTTCCCGCTGTTGCTGGGCAAGGGCAAGCGGCTGTTCGGCGACAGCGCGATCCCGGCCGCCTTCAAGCTCATTAAGTCGCAGGCAACCGGCACCGGCGTCATCATGGCGACCTACGAACGCGCGGGCGAGGTCAAGGTCGGGTCGTTTGTCACGGGAGAGCCGTCGGAAGCCGAGCTCGAGCGGCGGAAGAACTGGAAGTAAGCAGGACCTGGGTTCCTCGCCCCACGATGAAAGATCGACCCGCCACTCGGTCGAGCTTCGCTCGACACCTCTCCCCGATCGACGGGGGAGAGGAACCCAAGTTCTGAGAAGCTTCAAGCAGCGACTGGTCGCCGCGCCAGCCCTTCCCGTATATGCCGTGCGAATTCCTGCGCCGCGGGCCCTACCCCATGCCTCGGCAGATGCAGGTTGATGGCAAAATTCGGCAGCGGCGGCAGGCCGGACTCCGATCGCAATATGTCGAGATCGGCTGGCACCGTGGAGGCCAGCCAGGTGGTGACGGCGAGGTCGGAGCGCACCGTCGCGGTCGTCGCGTCGATGTTGCCGTTCTCGAACACGGTGCGCCACTCCAGCCCATGCTCACCGAGCGCCGCCAACACAGCCGGCCGGAAAGCGCAGGTGTCGGCGACGATCGAGACCGGCAGCGGCCGCTTGGCGCGGGCAACGCCGCCCTTGGCACCGACCCAGACCAGCCGGTCAACGACGAGGCATTCGCCGGCCGACGGGCCGGCGCATTCCTCGATCACGGCAAGGTCGATGGTCCCGGCCGCAAGGGCAGCAGTCAATTCTGGCGACGAGGCGCAGACCAGCGATATCTCGACCTGCGGATAGGTCTCGGCATAGGTCTTCAGCACCGGCGCCAGCAAGGTGCCGACAAGGTCGTAGGGCACGCCGAGCCGCACCTGGCCGGCCACCGGGCTCCCAGCCATTTCGGCCCAGATCTCGTCATTCAAGGCCAGCAGCCGCTTGCCCCTGCCGAACAGCTGTTCACCGGCGCGCGTCAGCCGCAAGCCGCGCCGGTCGCGCTCGAAGAGGCTCGAGCCGAACGCCTCCTCCAGCCGTTTGACCTGCTGGCTGACAGCACCTTGCGTCAGGTGCAGTGCATTGGCCGCCGCTGTCATGCTGGCCTTGTCGGCGACGGTGATAAAGGTGCGGATCAGCGCCATGTCGAGATTTCGGATCATGGTTGGCATTATGCTTGCTAATGTCAACCATAGCAAACATTGCATTTACTGAAGTTCGTGCGCAGCTACGATGGCAGCCCTCCCACCGAGGACGCCGCATGCTCGAGCCCATTTTCCCGCTCATCCTGTTTGCCATCGTCGCCACCACCACGCCCGGCATCGCCACGACCCTGTCGACCGCGTCCGGCGCGCAGTTCGGCTTTCGCCGTTCCGTGCCTTTGCTGGTCGGCAGCGCCGCCGGCCTCGCCACCGTCACGGGTGCCGCTGCCGCCGGGCTTGCCGGCCTGCTGCTCGCCGTGCCCTCGCTGCAACTGGCGATGAAGGTCACCGGCTCACTTTATCTCGTCTGGCTGGCGATCAAGATCGGCCGCAGCGGACCGCCTAATCTGGATGTGAGCATGGCCAGGCCGAACAGCTTTCTCGGCGGCGCCGGCATTCAATGGATGAACCCGAAGGGATGGGCGATGGGACTGGGCGCCGCGGCGTCGTTCGCGGCATTGGCCAGCGGACCGATGCAGCTCGCGCTGCTGCTCGGCGCCACTTTCGGCCTCGCGGCCGCCGCCTCGCTGTCACTGTGGTGCGTGGCCGGCATGGTGCTGGCGCGGCTGCTCAAGACCGAATGGCAATGGCGCGCGCTCAACGTCGTGTTGGCGCTGGTACTGGCCGCCTCGATCATTCCGATGTGGCGGTCGGTGTAAAGCGCTCAAGCCAAAACCCGCGCCAGCCCCCCACCCTGACCTTCGGTCCGACCTCCCCACAAGGGGGAGGTGGGGAGTCCAGCTTTTCGCACCCCACAAGACCATTGTCGCATGGGCGGACAAGCCGCGTCCCCAACCTTCCCCCTTATGGGGGTCCGAAGGACGGGCGAGACCCGTGGCTCGCCCCGGCAAGTCGCTGCGAAGCAGCGGGGTGGGGGTCCTGGTTCGCAAAGCGAACCAGCCTCTCAAACTTCAAACCCCGTAACGCGCCGCCGGCTTGTCGGCGTGCAGGCTGCCGTAGAAGGCTTGCCGGGCGCCGAGGAATGTGTCGAGCTTGGCCGCATCGGCAAGCGCGGGCACGGTGACCGCCTCGCCTTTGGCCAAGCCGACAAGTGCGGCATCGACCATGTCGTCGGCGGTCATGATGATCTCCTTCGGAACGTTGGCGATATCGGTGCCGGCAAGTTCCCAGAAATCGGTCCGGGTCGCGCCCGGCAGCACCACCTGCACCTTCACATTGGTGCCCTCAACCTCACGGTGCAGGGCTTCGGTGAAGTTGACCACATAAGCTTTGGTGCCGCTGTAGATGCCGCCGAAGGAGGTGTCGAAGGCGAGCACCGAGGCGATGTTGACGATGCCGCCGCGGTTGCGTGCCAAAAGCCCCGGCAGCACGGCGCGGGTTAGACGCGTCAAGGCGATGGTGTTGACCTTGATCATGCGCTCGGCCGCGTCGACATCGGCGGTGGCCACGACGGCCTGGCCGCCGATGCCGGCATTGTTGACCAGCAGTGTGATGCTCTCGTCGGCTGTTACAGCTTGCTCGACGCGGCGCACATCATCGTCGTTTGCAAGATCGGCGCTGATCACGCCGACCTTGCGGCTATAGGTCTGGCGCAGCTTCCCGGCCAGTTCCTCCAGCCGGTCGGCGCGCCGCGCCACCAGCACCAGATCGTAGCCCTGCCCGGCCAGCCGGTCGGCATAGACCGCGCCGATGCCCGACGAAGCACCGGTGACGACCGCCGTGCCCTTGTTGCCCTGTCCACTCATTGTCCTGTTCCTTCTTCAACTGATCTTGTTCGTTTCGAATGACCCCCGGCACCGTGGCATCTGCCGCGCTGCCGGAAAGCCGCAAGATAGTGGCATATACCATTAATCGTGAAGTAGGCATATGCCACTATCTTGTCAATGAGACGGGCGGGGATTATTTGAGGGGAGCAGCCGGGCCTCATTCGCCGGCGCCAGGGACCATCATGTCAAAGGACAGCCTGCCCGGCCTCACGCTCTGCAACAACGCCGCGCTGCGCCGCGCGGCGCGCAAGCTCGGCAAGTTTTATGATGATGTGGTGGAGCCGTCAGGCCTCAAGGCGACGCAGCAGGGCCTGCTTTACCAGATCCATATGGGCGATGAGCCGGCGATGGGCGCCATCGCCACGTCGCTGATCATGGACCTGTCGGCGCTCGGCCATACGCTGAAACCGCTGATCCGCGACGGCTATGTCGAGACCTTCGCCGACCCGGAGGACCGCCGCGTCAAGCGTGTACGACTGACGCCAAAGGGCCTGGACAAGATCGAGGAAGCGATGAAACTGTGGCAAATCGCCCAGCAGCGTTTCGAGGATGTCGTCGGCAAGGACAAGGCCGAAGATTTGCGCGCGGCTCTGGATGAGATCGCCGCGCTGGATTTTGATCTGCCGCCGGCCACGCCCTAAGGCCAGCGTTTGCCAAAGACTCTACTCGGCAGGCATTTCTACAGGCCGAGCCGCCCAGCGGCCGGCGACCACGACGCCAAGCCCGACGATCGGGAAGATCGCGGCGACCAGGCCGAGATCGGCCGGCGCGCCGTAGCGCAGCACGGCACCACCGACCACGGCACCCAGCGCCACGCCGAGATAGAGCGCCGAGGCGTTGAGCGACAGCACGATCGGGGCGGCATCGGGCGCCAGCTTGATGATGCGGCTCGCCTGCGCCGGCGGGAACGCCCAGCCGACGATGCCCCACGGCACCATCATCGCCATCAGCGCCGGCCCGGCAATATGGTGCGGCAGGAAGGTCGGGATGACCGACAATAAGACCAGCATGCCGGCACTCAGCGCCAGCGACCAGCCGACGGTGCGGGTCGCACCGAACCGGTCGGCGG
Source organism: Mesorhizobium sp. M7A.F.Ca.CA.002.15.2.1 (assembly GCF_003998715.1). Lineage (NCBI taxonomy): Bacteria > Pseudomonadati > Pseudomonadota > Alphaproteobacteria > Hyphomicrobiales > Phyllobacteriaceae > Mesorhizobium > Mesorhizobium sp. M7A.F.Ca.CA.002.15.2.1. Next base: position 3,241 of record NZ_RZPI01000006.1, on the reverse strand, counting down.
CCTGGCCGCCGCCAATGTTGCCGATGACGGCGCCGACGCCGAAGGCGAGCAGCATGCCGGGCAGCGCGATCTGGCTGAGACCGCCGCCCTCGATGGCAAGCGGCGCGACATAGGCAAAGACGGTGAAGGCGCCGATCAGCGCCAGCACTGTCGTCAACAGGATCGGCATCACGCCGGGACGCAGCGCTGCCGCCAGCCTGCGCTTCAAGGGCAGCCTGGTGCCAACGATGCCCTGCGGCAGCCGGTACCACAGGATCGCGCCTGCAAGCGCGCCAAGGCCGGCGATGGCAAAGAAGGTGCCGCGCCAGCCGGCGACGGTGGCAACGAGCGCGCCGAGCGGCGCACCGAGCGCAACGGCCACAGTGGTGCCGCCGACAACGACGGCGATGGCACGCGCCCGGTGATGATCATCGACCAGCGCTACTGCGGTGCCCTGCGCGGTTGCGGCGAACAGGCCCGACGACAGCGCCATGACGATGCGCGCGACCAGCAGCAGTTCGAAGGAGGAACTCAAGGCGGCGGCGATGTTGCCGATGACGAAGAACACCAGCGTCCACAGGATGACGCGGCGCCGGTCCCATTCGCCGGTCAGCGTCGCGAGAATCGGCGTGCCGACCGCATAGGCGAGCGCGAAGGCGGTAATCAGCGTGCCGGCCAGCGGAATGGAGATGCCGGCATCCGCCGCGATGTCGGGCAGAAGGCTGGAGATGACGAAGCCTTCGGTCGAGATCGTGAACGATCCGAGCGCGAGCCAGAAGAGGCGCTTGTCCATGGCGGGATGTCCTTAGTTCAAAAGTTATTGAACAATTGGACATAACAGGGCATCATGTCAATGAAGCCAGGGAAAAATAGCTGAACCTTCCTGACAGCCCTGTGTCAGCACAGGCCGGGCGGGGTTCGCGCGAGACGGAGAAAGGCCACGTGGAGCCAACAATGATGGATGCGTTGAAATCGGACCCGACTGTGCTTAGTTTCGAGCCATGACCTTGCCACACCCCAATACGGACCAGATCAGCCTGCCGATCGTGCTTGGCGTGCTCGGCGACCCGACGCGGCTTGCCATCGTGCGCTATCTCGCCAGCAAGCAGGGCGTGCCGCTGAACTGCAGCCAGTTCCTCGATTTCGGCTCGAAGACCAATCTGAGCTACCACCTCGCCAAATTGCGCGAGGCCGGCGTCACCCGCGCCGAGGTGGTCGGCACCAACCGCATGATCACACTGCGCCGCGCCGATCTCGACGCCCGCTTCCCCGGCCTGCTCGACAGCGTCATCGCCGCCGCCGGCGACGATCCCGCACTGCCGGCGGTTGGCGGCCACGATATCGAAGTGCACGCCCGACCCTGAAGGACTTGGGTTCCTCGCCCACGAACGTGGGGAAAAGGAAAAGCGGCGTCACACAGGAGCTTCCCGAAATGCGCATCGCCGTCCTCGCCGATATCCACGGCAATGTGCTGGCGCTCGACGCCGTGCTTGACGACCTGCGCCGGCGCGGCGGCGCCGACCTGACCGTCAATCTCGGCGACAGCGTTTCCGGCCCGCTATGGCCGCGCGAAACGATGGAACGGCTGCAGGCGCTGAACCTGCCGACGGTGCGCGGCAACCACGACCGCCGTGTTGCCGCCGACCCCGCTGATGACACCATGTGGCCCTCCGACGTCTATGCGCAGGAGCGGCTGACCGAGGCACAGCGCCAGGTGCTGTTCGCCCAGCCGTTGACGCTGGAGATCGCACCCGGAATCATCGCTTTCCACGCCCGTCCCGACCATGACGAGAAATATCTCACTGATACGATCGTCAATGGCCAGCTGGTACGCGCGCCGCTGACGGCGATCCGGCGGCGGCTGAAGGCGCTCGACCCGGCTTGCCGCATCGCGCTGTGCGGCCACAGCCACCGCGCGGAACTGATCCGCGTCCCCGACGGTCCCGTCATCTTCAATCCGGGCAGCATCGGCTGCCCTGCCTATGACGATTCCACGCCGCCGGCGCATGTCTCCGAGCAGGGCTCGCCGCATGCGCGCTACGGCATTGTCACCCTGGGCAGCAACGGCCAGCCCGACGGCTTCGAGGCCATCGCCGTCGACTACGACCACGAGGCGGCCGCCAGGCAGGCCGAACAAGCGGGCCGGCCGGAATGGGCTCACGCGCTCAGAACCGGGTTCATGCCCCTGCCCGGCTGAAGGCTGGCGAAACGGCGGCCCGAATTTTCGGGCTTACATGGCGCCGCGTCGTCCCTTATAAAACCGGCCGGGCTTGCGGCGGGCTCGATCCGCCGCGGCACGGTATCAGCGCACGGCCAAACGATGAGGCGCACAGTTACGCTCCGAACAATCCTCCATGCGCTGATTGCTGCTCCGCTGCTGATGACGGCGTGGCCTGTGATTGCCCCCGCTATGGCTGAAGAGATGGCCCAAGAGGCGCCGGAGCTCGTCATCTCCGTCGTTACCGGCCTGGCGCCGGACGACCTTCTCAAGGTCCGCACCACCGCATCGCCGGTCGCCACGGTCGAGGCGCGGCTGAGCAGTGGCGACATGGTCACCAATCTCGGCTGCAACGACATCAACGGCTACAAATGGTGCAAGGTCGAGAGCACGGGCAAGGAGAAGCTGAGCGGCTGGGCGCCGGCGCGCTATCTCATCCCCCTCAATCCGAACCCCTATGTCGAAGGTGAGCCAAGACCGGCCGGTGCGCCGGTGGTTGCCTCCACCGGCAGTGGGGCCGAGCAGGCCTCGGCACCGGACCAATCGCAGGCCACCGGCTCAGCCGACAGCGCGCCGGTCGCACCGCCCGACCTGACGGCGCGGCTTGGCGGCGCCGGTCCGGCAGCCGAAAGCACGCCGAAATCGCCAGAGGAAATCGGCCACGCCGCCATGCAGGATGCGTACCTACTGGCGCTGGCGGCGCCTGACGTCCCGCTTGATTCCGCTCCGACGCTGGCTTCTGGCCCCGAAATTCCCTGCGCCCGCTATGTCGGCCAGCCGATGGAGCGCTGCAAGGTCAGCGTGGTGCACACCGCCGACAAGGCGAACATCACTGTGACCTGGCCCGATGGCGGCACGCGCATCATCTCTTTCCGTGCCGGCCAGCCGGCCGGTTCCGACGCGCCCGGCGACTTCCGCTTCACCAGGGAAGGCAGCCTCAACATGATCCGTGTCGGCGTCTCGGAGCGGTTTGAGATCACGGATCAGTTGGCGCTGGGGAATTAGAATTCAGGGGAGTAAGGGAGCAGGGAATAAGGGAGTGTG
>NZ_RZPI01000069.1:0-13047 GCF_003998715.1 Mesorhizobium sp. M7A.F.Ca.CA.002.15.2.1 | reverse complement strand
GATCAATGGCTGGCTGATCGTCTACATGCGTGTGCCCGATCTGCTGGCGACGCTCGGCATGATGTTCCTGCTCGTCGGCCTGCAGCGCATTCCAACCGAAGGCCGCTCGATCGCCACCGGCATGACCATGCCTGATGGTTCGGTCGCCAACGGCAAATTCTCCGACGCCTTCCTGGCGCTTGGCCGCCACCGCTTCGACTTCTTCATCCCGAACCTCATTCCAGTGTCGGTGGTGGTGCTGCTCGTGCTCGCCGTGCTGATCTGGTTCTTCCTCGAATACACCCGTTTCGGCCGCATGATGTATGCCGTCGGCAGCAATGAGCGCGCCGCCGAACTCGCCGGCGCGCCTGTCAAGGCATACAAGATCTGGGCTTACGTCATTTCAGGTGTTTTTGCCTCGATCGGGGGCATTTTGCTCGCTGCCCGGCTTGGACGCGGCGACATCGCCTCGGGTAATAATCTGCTGCTCGATGCGGTTGCCGCAGCGCTGATCGGCTACGCGGTGCTGGGTGCCGCCAAGCCGAACGCCTTCGGCACCGCCATCGGCGCGCTGTTCGTCGGCATCTTGCTTCAGGGCCTGACGATGATGAACGCGCCTTACTACACGCAGGATTTCATCAAGGGCGTGGTTCTGGTCGTCGCCCTTGTCTTCACCTTTGCGCTTTCGGGCAGGGGCAGGAGATAGCTTTCGACCGGAACAGGATTTTCGAGTTCAACAAGAGTGGAGGAAAACAAAGTGAGCATTACAAGAAGACTTCTGGGGAAGGTGGCGCTCGGATTGGCCGGCGCAACTATGCTGATGCAGGTCCCGGCTTTTGCCGCGGACAAGCCGGCGCCCTTCGACAAGCCCGGCGTCAAGATCGCGCTGGTGCGCTATCTCTCGACCGGCGACTTCTTCCAGGCCTATCTCTCGGGCGTCGAGGCGCAGTCGAAGGCGCTCGGCATCGACCTGCGCGTCCTCGACAGCCGCCAGGATGCGGCTCTTCAGTCCGACATGGTCGACCAGGCCATCGCGCTCGGCGTGCAGGGCATCATCATCCAGCACGGCCTGACGGAATCGATGAAGGACGCCGCGCAGCGTGCGGTCGACGCCGGCATCAAGGTTGTGGCCTTCGACGTCAATGTCGAAAACCCCAAGATCCCGCAGATCGAACAGTCCGATCGCGACCTGGCACGCCTCGCGCTCGAGCAGGCGGTCAAGGACAATGGCGAGAGCTGGAATGCCGGCTATGTCTATGTCGCCGGCATCGCGCCGCTCGACCGCCGCAACGAGACCTGGGTTGACGTCAAGAAGAAATATGCCGGCATCAAGGAAGTCGCGATGTTCGGCACGCTCGACAATCCGATCGCCAACTCCGTCGCCAACCAGGCGCGTTCGGTGCTGACGGCGCATCCCGACATCAAGGTGATGTTCGCTCCCTATGACGAATTCGCCAAGGGCGTGAAGATCGCTGTCGACGAAGCGGGCTTGAACAAGGGCATCAAGATCTATTCGGCCGACATTTCGACCTCGGACATCGCTGCGATGCGCGAGCCCGACAGCGCCTGGGCCGCGACCGCCGCGACCAACCCGGCCGTCGTCGGCCAGGTCTCGGTGCGTGCGCTGGCACAGCTGCTGGCCGGTGAAGACCCCGGCCACAACGTCGTCGTGCCGCCGACACTGATCACCCAGAAGGACCTCATCGACAAGGACATCAAGAACATGGAGGACCTGTCGGCCAAGCTGCCGCAGTTCGCCCACGCCGATGTCGCGATGCCGGCCTGGATGCCGAACCCGAACGCCAAGTAACTTTCGCTATCGAAGGCCGCCTGCAGCCGCTTGCTGCAGGCGGCCTTTTTGCTGAATATCTGCAGCCGGCGCCAGGCTCCGGCCCAAGGTTCGGTGCGTATATGGAAGCTCAGGCGGCAATCGAGGAAAACCTGTCCGGCGCCGTCGCCGGAACCTTGTTTCGATGCCCGCAGGCCACCACGGGTGTCGTGGTGTTGGGTGGGTCGAGTGGCCGCGTCGATGTCGGGCGCGCACGGCTCTTTGCAAACGAGGGCTCGTCGGCTTTGGCCCTGCAATGGTTCGGCGGTGAGGGCCAGCCTCCCGGAATATGCGAAATTCCCCTCGAAACCTTCTTCGCGGCAACCGATTGTCTCCTTGAAACAGGATGCCACCGCATCGTCTATGTCGGCACATCCAAGGGTGCCGAGGCCTCACTGCTTGCGGCGGTCCATGACCCGCGCATCGACGCTGTGGTCGCCATCAGCCCGTCATCGGTGATTTGGGGAAATATTGGTGCTGGCCCGGATGGCGTCAGCTGGCCTGAACGATCCTCATGGTCGCTCGACGGAATCCCCCTGCCGTTTGTGCCGACGGATCCAAACTGGACACCAGAATACGTGGATGGCTTGGTATCCTACAGGGGACTCTTCGAACATTGCTTGAAAACCTTCAGGCAGGAAGCGGCTGCGGCGACCATCCCCGTTGAGACCGCATCGGCCGAGATCCTGCTGGTCGCAGGCGGCGACGATGCGCTGTGGCCCTCGCTATGGTTCGCGACAGAAATTGTTCGGCGGCGCAGCGAAGCAGGCAAGATCACACATCTCGTGTCATCGCCGGATGCGGGGCATCGCATTCTCTTGCCTGGCGAGAACACACCACGCTCGACATTGCATGCACATGGCGGCAATGACGAGGCCGAATCACGGTTGGGCAGAATGGCGTGGGAAGGCATCCGAGAACTGCTGTAGCTGCAGATCCCGAATACCTTCGCCTGTTTTGCGTCAGTCTCGGCCGGTTTCCCTACCGCATCGCTGCCGCGATATTGCCGCCGTCGACGGTCGTCACGTCGGCGGTGGTGCGGTCGGCCAGCGCATGATGCAGGAAGGCCTGCGCCACGTCCTGCGCCGTCACTTCCTGGCCGAGCAGATTGCCGGACATGTAGTCCTTCTCCGACACGCCGCGCGCGCCTGAGCGGCTGGCAATCATGGCGTCGGTCAAAAGGCCCGAGCGGATGCGGTCGGCGTTGACGGCGTTCGAGCGGATGCCATGCGCGCCATAGTCGAGCGCGTACTGCCTGGACAGGAACAGCGTCGCCGCCTTCGGCACGCCATAGGCGCCGAACTTCGGGCCGGGGTTGACGGCCTGCTTGGAGGTGTTGAACAGAAGCACGCCGCCTGTGCCCTGTTCGAGCATGATGCGCACGGCGTTCTGCGCCACCGATTGGTGGGCGAAGAAATTGAGCTCGAAACTCTTGCGCAGGAGCGCGTCGTCAAGCTCGCCGATGCGGCCTTCCCAGGCGGCGCCGGCATTGGAAACCAGGATGTCGACACCGCCGAACACGGCGACCGCTTTGTCGAAGGCGGCACGCACCTGTGCCGGGTCGGTGATGTCTGCGGCGACGCCGATCGAATTGTTGCCGGCTTTCTTCGCTGCATCGGCGGCTTTTTCGGCGTCGAGATCGACGACGACGGCATGGGCGCCATTGTCGGCGAACAGCTTTGCCGTCGCTGCACCGATCGCGCCGGCACCGCCGGTGATCAGCACCACCTGGCCGGTCAGCGGCTTCGGCTTGTTGGAGGCGAGCTTGGCCTGTTCCAGCGACCAGTATTCGAGCGGGAACAGGTCGGCCTTGGAAAGCGGATGGAACCGGCCGACGGCCTCGGCGCCACGCACTGCCTCGATCCACATCTCACCGACATCCGACGCGATCTTCGCGTCCTTCAGGGTGCGGCCGTGGCCGAACATGCCGAGGCCGGGCACCAGCGTCAGCCGCGGCATCTGGTCGAGCATGGTGCGCTTGACGTCGTCGAGCGCATCATTGGTTTCGAAATAGGCGCGATAATCCTTGGCGAACGCGTCGACATGGCTCTTGATCACCGCCTTGTAGTCGCCGGCCTTGTCCGCGTCGGGCGCCGGCAGCGCCATCGGCCCGGTCTTGATGCGGATCGACAGATCGGGCGTCGAGACGCCGCGCCCGGCATAATCGGCGATCTCGGCTGAATTGATGAAATCGACAATTGCCGGCGAAGTGCGGAAATCGCTGACCATTCGGTCGAAGCGGCCTTCGCCGCGCGCTACCGCCACCGCGCCGCGCAGCATCGGCGCGATCGACGCCGGCGTCGCGAGCTTTGCTGGCAAGGCTGCCTTTGCCGCCTTCGGCTTGCCACTTGCGGCAATGAAGTCCTCGGCGACGTTCACATAATGGATCATCCGGTCGTAGGCCTGCTTCGCATCGTCGCCGAAGGTGAAGATGCCATGCTTGTCGAGGATCAGGCCCTCGACATCAGGATCGGCGTCGAAGATGTCGGCAGCCGCCTTGGCGAGGTCGAAGCCGGGCATGATGTAGGGCACATAGCCCATCTTGGCGCCGAAAACCGTGGTCACCAGCGGCTTGGAGTCCTCCTGGTCGACGATGGCGAGAATGGCGGTCGAGTGCGTGTGGTCGACGAATTTGTGCGGCAGGAAGGCATGCAGCAGCGTCTCGACCGACGGGTTGGGCGAGGACGGATCGATGAGGTTGACGCGTTGCAGGGCAACCATGTCCTCGTCGGCCAGCCTGTTCAGCGCGCGCGCCTTGAGCAGCGGCTTGAGCTTGACCGCCGGCAGGCCCTGCGGCTCGATGACGCCCATGTCCCAGCCGCTGCCCTTGACGCACAGCACGTCCCACTGGTCGCCGACGAGGTCGGTTGCCGTCGTCTTGCAAGAGGTGTTGCCGCCGCCATGCAGGACCAGCCGTGGTTCGCCGCCGAGCAGCCGGGTCGTGTAGACGCGCAGCGCCAGGTCGCGGCCGACACCCTTTTTCGCGTAGTCTGCGACGAGTTTTTCGGCTGCTTCGTCATTCCACAAATTCTTCATGTTCGCTTCGTCCGGTTGTTTGTCTTTGATGGTGAAACAGCAATGCCGCGACGCTTTGATGACAATGCGCCGGCGACGGAGAGGGGATTTCCTAGGAGGCCTTTTCTGTCGTGGCAGCCGCATGATCCAGGAGCCGCTGCGCCATGTGTGCGCCGACCACCAGATGCGTGCAAAGGCCGCCGGCGATCGCCGCGAGCAGCGGTTCGAACTTGCTGTCCTCCTGCACCACCACCAACCGCCTGGCGATGGCGCGCAGCGAGGCAAGCTCGGCGGAGATCACCCGCCTGTTATAACTGCAGTCGAGCACCTTGCCCTCGGCGTCTATGATCTGCCCGGCAATCACGCCGGCAGCGCCTTGGCTGCGCAGATCCGCCATTTCGCTTGGCGTCAGCGCGCCGCATTTGACCAGATGGCTGTCGGCGTCGACCGCGCCGACCGAGTATAACGCCAGGTCGCATTCGCCGACACCCGACAATTGTTCCCGGATCACCGGCTCGGCACGCAGCGCACGCGCAAGTTCTTCCGTAGACAGCACCAGCGGCGCGTAGAAATTGAGCCCTTTGGCGTTGAGCCGCCGCGCGATTTCCATAGTGCATTGGTCGGGGCGATAGGAATAGGGCGCGCCGAGATTGCCGCAGAGCTGCACCACCGTGACATCCTGCAGGTCGGCATAGGACATGACGTCGGCAATCATATAGACGGTGCGGCCCCAGGCGACGCCGATGCGGTCGCCCTTCTTGACCAGTTCGAGAAAGACGCTCGCCGCCAGCACGGCGATTTCCGTCGACGGGTCGGCAATATGATCATTCTCCGGCGCGATCCAGACGGCGTCGAGGCTCAGCGCATCCTCGAGCTTGCGCGCCAGCACGTCGTCGGTGAAAAGCTGGGTCGAAGTCGAGATGTTGACGATGCCGGTCTCGCGCGCCTTGCGCAGGTACATGGCGACCGAGGCACGGGAAATGTTAAGCTGGCTCGCCACCTGGTCCTGCCGCAGGCCATGGGCATAGTAGAGCCAGGCGGCCTTGTGGATGAGTTGTTCTGCCGGTCGGATCGCCATGCCGTCTCCTCAGCTGACATTATTCACGGCTCTCGACAAAAGTCAAACTGGGCAGAGGTATGCGATGCTCCCGCTTGCGCCGAATCTGGTTCATCATTGTGCCGAATGCGCTCTGTCGTGGCATCGTTTGTGGTGACGCGGCCCGAGCCTGTGATTAGAACGTCTGAAAGAAAATCGCGGGGAGCATGGGATGGGCAATCCTTACGAACAGGATCTCGACAAGAACGCGGCCAACCATCAGCCGCTGACGCCGCTCACCTATCTGGAGCGCGCGGCCAAGACCTATCCCGACCATATCGCCATCATCCATGGCCGCCAGCGCATCGACTATCGCACTTTCTGGCAGCGGTCGCTGAAGCTTGCCTCGGCCCTTCAGAAGCGCGGCATCGGCAAGGGCGACACCGTCACCGTCATGCTGTCAAACACGCCGCCGATGCTGGAGGCGCATTTCGGCGTGCCGATGACCAAGGCGGTGCTGCATTCGCTCAACACCCGCCTCGATGCGGCGGTCATCGCTTTCCAACTCGATCATGCCGAGACCAAGCTGCTGATCGTCGACCGCGAATTCTCCGGCGTCGTCAAGCAGGCCCTGGAACTGGCCAGGGTCAAGCCGCTGGTCATCGACTATGACGATCCCGAATACGCCGCCGACGCGCCGTACCCAAAGGGCGAGCGGGTAGGCTCACTGGACTATGAGGCATTTGTCGCAGGCGGCGACGCGGACTTCGCCTGGTCGATGCCCGACGACGAGTGGGATGCGATTTCGCTCAACTACACGTCCGGAACGACGGGCAATCCGAAGGGCGTCGTCTACCACCATCGCGGTGCGGCCCTGATGGCCTACACCAACACCATCCATGCCGGCATGGCCAAGCACGCGGTCTATTTGTGGACGCTGCCGATGTTCCACTGCAATGGCTGGTGCTTTCCCTGGACGCTCGCCGTCCAGGCCGGCACCCATGTCTGTCTGCGCTGGGTGCGGCCGAAGCCGATCTACGATGCGATCGCCGATCAGGGCGTCACCCATCTGTGCGGCGCGCCGGTCGTCATGTCGGTGCTGATCAATGCCAGGGACGAGGACAAGCGCGCATTTCCGCAGACGGTCACTTTCAACACGGCTGCAGCACCCCCGCCGGAAGCCGTGCTGTCGGGGATGGCGGATGCCGGCTTTGCCGTCACCCATCTCTACGGCCTGACCGAGACCTATGGCCCGGCGGTCGTCAACGAATGGCACGGCGCCTGGGATGATCTCGAAAAGGGCGAGCGCAGCGCCAGGAAGGCGCGGCAGGGCGTGCGCTATGCAGCGCTCGAAGGCCTGACGGTCATGGACCCCGAGACGATGCGGACGACACCGGCCGACGGCGAGACAATCGGCGAGGTCATGTTCCGCGGCAACATCGTCATGAAAGGCTACCTGAAAAACCGCAAGGCGAGCGACGAAGCCTTCGCCGGCGGCTGGTTCCATTCCGGCGATCTCGGCGTCATGCACCCCGATGGCTACATCCAGCTCAAGGACCGCTCCAAGGACATCATCATCTCCGGTGGCGAGAACATTTCCTCTATCGAGGTCGAGGACGCGCTCTACAAGCACCCGTCGGTTGCCTCTTGCGGCGTCGTCGCCAGGCCCGACGACAAATGGGGCGAAGTGCCTGTTGCCTATGTCGAGCTGAAACCCGGCAAGGTCGCGACCGAAGCCGAGATCATCGATCACTGCCGCGCGCTGCTTGCCCGGTTCAAAGTGCCGAAGGCGGTCATCTTCGCCGAAATCCCGAAAACCTCGACCGGCAAGATCCAGAAATTCCGGCTACGCGAGATGGCCAAGGGGGCTTAGCTGCATCGCCACCCATGCTTCGCCTCGACAATTTGTCGCGGGCTTCGTCATCCTAGGGTGTAGCAGTCGCGAGCGACGTCGCGGAAACCCTGGAGCTGCTCCGCAGCCCAAGGGATCCATGCCGTCACCTTGCGGCCGAGCTCCGACAGTCGAGAATGGCGGCTGCAGGCTACAGCTCGCTGACCGGTGTAAACCTGTTGATCCGTCGCACTCTTTGACCAACGTCGCGGCATGGATCCTAGGGTCTGCGCCGCGTCGCTTCGCTCCTTGCTTCGCCCTAGGATGACGAATTCATCAGGGCCAGCCGCTAACGGCGATCGTCGATTCCACCTTCTCACTGTCACCATCTGTCACCATTCGTACGTGTATACCGAATCCGCATTGACAGGTCCTTCTTTTCGATTTACGAGTGATGAAAATCAAAATTCGTCACTCGTAAATCGATAGAGGATCATGTCCGAAGCCGCCACCATAGTCGCCGAAGCCGCCCGACAGGAAAATGTAACGCGCATTCTCGATTGCGCCGAGCGCCTGTTCCGGCACTATGGCTACGGCAAGACCAATGTCGCCGACATTGCGCGTGAGCTCGGCATGTCGCCGGCCAACATCTACCGTTTCTTCGCCTCCAAGGTCGAAATCCACCAGGCCGTCTGCGGCCGGATGCTCGGCGCCAGCTACAAGATGGCCTACGAGATTTCGCGCCTGCCGATCAGCGCCGAGGAGCGGCTCCGGCGCTACGTGCATGCGCAATACAAGATGACGATGGAGGTCATGCTCGACGACCAGAAGGTCCACGAGATGGTCATCGTCGCCCTCGAACGGGATTGGGGTGTGATCGACAAGCATGTCGACAGCATTCACGACCTGTTCGCGGAAATCATTCGTGACGGGATCGAGGCCGGTGAGTTCAGAAAACAGGATCCGGTTATCGCGTCTCGCTGTTTCGGCGCCGCGACCGTCATCCTGTGTCATCCGCAGATGGTGGCGCAATGCCTTGCCAAGACCAACCGGGCAATGCCTGACGACCTCGTCGACTATGCAATCAAGGCCTTGAAGTAGCCTCCGCCCGCCGGGCGCCGGTTTCAACGATTCATCTCCATTTCGGGAGTACGCGCGTGTCTTCGTTCAGTTCAATCATCGGCAGGTTGCCCGCTGTAGGCCCGGTGCTGCTTGTCACCGCCACTCTCGGGCTTGCCGGCTGCAGCCAGGAAAAAACCGAAGTCAAGGATATCATCCGCCCGGTCAAGGTTGTCGAGATCGCGAAGGTACATGACACCCGCACGCTCTCCTATTCCGGGTCGGTGAGGGCCCGCACCGAGAGCGCTCTGGCATTCCGCGTCAATGGCAAGATCACCGAGCGCCTCGTCGATATCGGCCAGCATGTGGCCTCGGGCGATGTGCTCGCCCGCATCGATCCCATTGACTACGACCTTTCGGTCAAGAGCGCGCAGGCAGCGCTCGATGCCGCCGAGCGGCAGGTCGAGACCGTGGAACTCGCCCGCAAGCGTGCCGAGCAGCTTTTTGCCAAGAATTTTGCCCCGAAATCACAGCTCGAACAGGCGACCTTGACCTATGACCAAGCGGTCGCCACCCGTGATTCCGCCCTTTCGACACTGGCTCAGGCGAAGAACCAGGTCGGTTATACCGATCTCAAGGCCGACAGGGATGGCATCGTCACCACGGTCAGCGCCGACGTTGGCCAGGTGGTCGGTTCCGGCACGCCGGTTGTCACTGTCGCTGTCGACGGCGAAAAGGAAGTGCTGATCGCCGTCCCCGAAATGGAAATCGCCGAATTCAAGCCGGGCAAGGCGGTCAAGGCGGGCTTCTGGTCCGACGATGCGCTGGCGCTCGACGGCAAGGTCCGCGAAGTCGCCGGCAGCGCCGATCCGCAATCACGCACCTTTGCCGTCCGCGTCAGCCTGCCCAACGATCCGCGTGTGCTGCTCGGCATGACCGCCAGCATCGAAGCCACGGCGGCCAATGAGCGGCAGCTGGTCTCGATCCCCCTGAGCGCACTGGCCGAGCAAGGCACCCAATCGATCGTCTGGACCGTCGATCGTGGCGCCGACACCGTTCATGCTCGTCCGATCAAGGTTGCCGAGTTCGCCGCCGATGGCGTGCGTGTCGCGGAGGGTTTGAAACCCGGCGATGTCGTGGTCGCCGCCGGCACGCAATTCATGACCGAGAACCTCAAGGTGAAGCTCGCCGGTGATACGGCGCTGCAATCGGCATCCGCGGCGGACGGCGACGCCAAGCAGGTGCGCTGACGACAGACAACCGGCTGCGCGTTCCCGCAGCCGCTGGTTTCCGGGCGGCAGGCGCCCGACCGAGACGCTCGATTGATGTAACCCCCACATCGATTTCGCGTCCCACCGCGATGAGTGCTTCTCCGCTGGGAGAGCCTTGCCGCCCGGAAGCCACTACGAACCCTCGATTTTGTTGCGCTAGATAGATGGACCAGCGTCGATGACCAATTCCACGGAAGAGAAGCGGCCCTTCAACCTGTCGCGCTGGGCAATCGGCCATCCCGCCATTGCGCGGTTCCTGTTCGGCCTGATCATCATTTCCGGCGCGCTCGGCCTGATGCGCATGGGCCAGAAGGAAGATCCCGATTTCACCTTCCGGGTCATGGTCGTCCAGGCGATCTGGCCGGGCTCCTCGATCCAGGAGATGGAAGACCAGGTCGTCAACAAGATCGAACGCAAGCTGCAGGAGACGCCGCATCTCGATTTCGTGCGCTCCTTCACCCGCGCCGGCAGCGCCATCATCACCGTGCAGATCAAGGGCGACACCAACACCGCCGAGGTGACCGACGCGTTCTACCAGGTGCGCAAGAAGGTCGGTGACATTGCCGGTGACTTGCCACAAGGTCTGCTCGGCCCCTATTTCAACGACGAATTCGGCGACACCTTTATCACCCTGCATTCGATCAGCGGCGACGGCTTCAGCTATCCCGAGCTGAAGAAGTTCGCCATCCAGGCGCGCGACATGCTTTTGACGACGCCCGGCGTCGAAAAAGCCGTTATCATCGGCGACCAGCCTGAAAAGCTCTATATCGACGTCTCGTCCAAGGCCCTGGCCGAACGGGGCCTGACGCTGACCGATCTGCAGAATGCGATCAAGGGACAGAACAATGTCGACCCGGCCGGCTCCGTCGATACCGGCACCAACTCGGTGCGCATTTCCGTCGAGGGCGATGTCGGCAAGGTCGAGGATATCAGGAACCTGCGCCTGCGCGCCGGCGGTCAGGTCACGAGGCTGGGCGACATCGCCACGGTGAGTTCGGGGTTGCAGGATCCGTTCCAGCGAAAGTACCGCTTCAACGGTCACGACAGCGTGCAGTTGGGCGTCGTCATGGCCAAGGGCTTCAAGGTTACCGATGTCGGCAAGGATGTCGAGGCCACCTACAAGCGCTTCGAAGAGGCGCTGCCCTACGGCGTTGCGGTCGACCAGATCTCCGACCAGCCGGGCGTCGTCACCGATGCGGTGGCGGAGTTCATGCATGCGCTTGGCGAAGCGTTGCTGATCGTGCTCGTGGTCTCGTTCCTGTCGATCGGTTGGCGTTCCGGCCTGGTCATCGCCATCGCCATCCCGCTGGTGCTGGCCGCGACCTTCGCCATCATGTACGAGCTCGGCATCGACCTGCAGCGCATCTCGCTCGGCGCGCTGATCATCGCGCTCGGTCTTCTGGTCGACGACGCGATGATCGTCGTCGAGATGATGGAGCGCAAGCTGGAGGAGGGAATGGTCAAGGTCGAGGCGGCGAGCTTCGCCTATTCCTCGACCGCCTTCCCGATGCTGACCGGCACGCTGATCACCACGGCCGGCTTTATTCCGGTCGGCTTCGCGGCCTCGACCGCCGGCGAATATGTCCGCACGCTGTTTTATGTCGTCGGCATCGCGCTGATCGTCTCCTGGTTCGTCGCGGTCTATTTCACGCCATGGCTCGGCAACATGATCCTCAAGCAGCGCAAGCATGCCGGCAGCCATCACGATGTCTTCGACACGCGTTTCTACCGCCGGCTTCGTGCCACCGTCAGCTGGGCCGTGCGCCATCGCATCATCGTCCTGGTGATGACGCTGGTCACCTTCGGCACCAGCCTGTGGGCTTTCCAGTTCATTCCGCAGAACTTCTTCCCGCAATCGTCGCGGCCGGAAATCCTCGTCGACCTTTGGCTGCCGGAAGGCACCAGCATCAAGGAAGTCGAGGCGCAGGCCAAGGCGCTCGAGACCAAGATGATGGACGACAAGGACAAGCGTTTCATCGCCACCTATATCGGCGAGGGCGCGCCGCGCTTCTTCCTGCCGCTCGACCAGCAGCTGAGCAACCCCAACTTTGCCCAGTTGCTCGTCATGGCCAATGACGAACCGGCTCGCGAGCGTCTGATCGTCAAGTTGCGCACCGTTCTGGCGCAAGACTTCCCGTCCATCCGTGCCAAGGTCGATCGTCTGTTCCTCGGTCCGCCGACCGGCTGGCCGGTGCAGATGCGCGTCATGGGGCCGGATCGCCAGGAGGTGCGCCGCATCGCCGACCAGGTGAAGGCGAAGTTCCGTGAAGATCCGCTGCTTGGCGCCGTGCATGATGACTGGCTGGAGCCGGTTCCGGCGATGAAGCTGGTCATCGACCAGGATCGTGCCCGCGCACTCGGCGTTACCTCGCAGCGCATCCGCCAGATGCTGCAGGCGACGATGTCCGGCGCGCCGCTCGACGACTTCCGCGACGGCGAGGAGACGGTGTCCATCGTCGCCCGCGAGCCGAATGCCAGCCGCAGCCTGCTGTCCTCGGTCGACTCGGTCTATATCCCGACCGACTTCGGCGGTTTCGTGCCGCTGTCGCAGGTGGCCAAGGTGGTGCCGGTGCTGGAGCAAGGCATCGAATGGCGCCGCGACCGCCTGCCGACCATCAGCGTGCGCGCCACCTTGCCCGACGGCGTGCAGTCCAACGACGTCGTCACCAAGATGTACAACGACATGAAGGACCTGCGTGCGGGTCTGGCGCCCGGTTACAAGATCGAAATCCAGGGCGGTGCGGAGGATTCGGCGGAAAGCCAGGCTTCGATCGCCGCCAAGGCACCGATCATGCTGGCCGTCATTGTCGTGCTTTTGATGATCCAGCTGCAGAACTTCGGCAAGGCGATGCTGGTGCTGGCGACCGGTCCGCTTGGCATTATCGGTGCTGCCGCGGCACTCCTGATCAGCGGTGCGCCGTTCGGCTTCGTCGCCATTCTCGGCGTCATCGCGCTGCTCGGCATCATCATGCGCAACTCGATCATCCTGGTCGACCAGATCGACCAGGACATCGCCGCGGGCATGGAC
>NZ_RZPI01000699.1:0-2826 GCF_003998715.1 Mesorhizobium sp. M7A.F.Ca.CA.002.15.2.1 | reverse complement strand
CTGCAAGCCGGGCGCAGCGTCATCCTCTACACCGCGCTTGGCCCCACTGCCGACAGGGGCGCCGAAATCGACCGGGAGGAAGGCGCCCGCCACAGGCTTGGCCGCGGCCTCGGAGAAATCCTTCGCAACCTGACGGTGGAACAGAGCCTGCGTCGCGTGGTCATTGCAGGCGGCGACACGTCGAGCCACGCACTCGGCGAGACGGGCGTCGATGCCCTGACAATTCGCATGCCGCTGCCCGCTTCGCCGGGTTCCCCGCTTTGCGTTGCCCACTCGCGCGTCAAGGCGATCGACGGACTGGAGGTCGCGCTCAAGGGCGGCCAGGTCGGGACCGATCGCTATTTCTCAGCCATCCGCGACGGCCTCGGCGGTTGAAACAGCCAGCGCCTGCGTCCAGGTGTTGGCCGTGGGAACATCTCAGCGCGCGAAATACGCCTTGCCGGGTGGAAATCCCGGTAACACCCGGTATTATCTGCGAAAATGCCGAAGTCGGGAGGATGCCGGGTGCAGACCAAGAAGATCATCAACGATGGCAACCGCGCCGTCGACGAGATGCTGGAAGGCATCCTGGCAGCGCATCCCCGCCATCTCAAAAGCGTGGACGGCAGTCCACGCTCCATCGTCGCCCGCGACGGGCCGCGCCAGGGCAAGGTGGGCCTGGTCATCGGCGGCGGCTCGGGCCACGAGCCGAGCTTTCTCGGCTTTGTCGGCAAGGGCTTGGCTGACGCTGCGGCCATCGGCAATGTCTTTGCCTCGCCGCCGCCGGACCCGATCCTCGAATGCGCCAAGGCGGTCAGCGGCGGCGCCGGCGTGCTGTTCATGTACGGCAATTATGCCGGCGACGTGATGAATTTCGACATGGCGGCCGAGATGGCGGCGATGGACGACATCGAGGTGCGCACGGTGCTGAGCACCGACGACGTCGCCTCGGCACCGCGCGACCAGCGGCACAAGAGGCGCGGCGTCGCCGGCAATTTCTTCATCTTCAAGGCGGCCGGCGCCGCCTGCGACCGGATGTTGTCGTTCGACGAATGCGAGCGCATCGCCGGCAAGGCCAACGACCACACCTTCACCATGGGCGTGGCGCTGTCGCCCTGTTCGCTGCCGCAGACCCGCCGGCCAAATTTCGAGATCGGGCCGGACGAGATGGAGATCGGCATGGGCATCCACGGCGAGCCCGGCATCGCACGCGAAAAGTTGAAAACAGCCGATGAGATCACCGACGAGATGCTGGACAGGATCCTCGACGAGATGGCGCCGGCGCGCGGCGACAAGGTCGCGGTGCTCGTCAATTCGCTGGGCTCAACGCCGCTGATGGAACTCTACATCATGAACCTGCGCGTGAAGCAGAGGCTTGATGAGATCGGTGTGTCCATCCACGCAAGCTGGGTCGGCAATTACTGCACCTCGCTCGAAATGGCCGGGGCCTCGATCACGCTGCATCGGCTGGACGGCGAGTTGCAGACGATGCTGGACCACCCCTGCGACTGCGCCATGTTTCGCGCCGGCTAAACCCACTCTGTGGCAAGGACTAAGACATGACGACAATCGATACTGCCCGCCTTGTCACGATGTTCGCGGCGATCGCAAACTCCATGTCAGCAGACAGGGACAGGCTGTGCGCGCTTGACGGGGTTATCGGTGACGCCGACCACGGCATCGCGATGGAGCTTGGATTTTCCGCTGCGCGCGATGCGGTGGCCGGACTGGACACCGCGGCGACCGATCCGACCACCTTGCTGAACACGGCGGCAAAGTCGTTCCTGAATGCGGTCGGCGCCTCCTCCGGTCCGCTCTATGCGACCGCGCTCATGCGCGCCGCGGCAGCCGTCAAGGGCAAGACGGCGCTCGACGACGCGGATGTGGTCGCCCTGTTCCAGGCCATGGCCAAGGGCATTCAGGATCGCGGCAAGGCAGAGCTTGGCGAAAAGACGATGATCGATGCATGGGCGCCGGCGGGGCAAGCGGCGGGCGAAGCGCTGGCCTCAGGCAAGGATCTGGCCGCCAGTCTCAAGGCCGCCGCCCAGGCGGCAGAGACAGGCGCGGAAGCGACCAAAGCGATGGTGGCCACCAAGGGCCGGGCATCACGCCTCGGCGAACGTTCGCTTGGCCATATGGATCCGGGCGCTGCGTCCGCCGTCACCGTGATCGAGGCGATGCGGACCGCCTTGACCGACTGATCATCAGCGGACTTGCCGCGTCTTTCAGCGCTTGGCGTCGAGCTTGTCGACGGCCTGCACGTTCGCGGCAGATGGGCCATTCGGATCAAACTCGGAGGCAAGCCATGC
Source organism: Mesorhizobium sp. M7A.F.Ca.CA.002.15.2.1 (assembly GCF_003998715.1). Classification (NCBI taxonomy): domain Bacteria; kingdom Pseudomonadati; phylum Pseudomonadota; class Alphaproteobacteria; order Hyphomicrobiales; family Phyllobacteriaceae; genus Mesorhizobium; species Mesorhizobium sp. M7A.F.Ca.CA.002.15.2.1. The sequence goes on along the minus strand of NZ_RZPI01000699.1, from coordinate 538 downwards.
GTCGGCGATCGATTTCGCCAGTTCGGGACCGATGACGCGGGCGCCCATGGTGATGATCTGGGCGTTGTTGGACTTGGCGGCGCGCTCCGCGGAATAGGTATCGTGGGTCAACGCGGCGCGAATGCCCGGCACCTTGTTGGCAGAGATGCTGACGCCGATGCCGGTGCCACAAAACAGGATGGCCCGGTCGTAGTTGCCGTCGAGAATTTCGTGGCCGACCGAGGCGGCGATATCGGCGTAGAAGCCGGCCTGGCTCAGGTCGACGACCTGCAACTCCGGCTTGGTGGCGAGATGCTTGGCGATGACATCGAGCAGCGGCTTGCCGGCGCTGTCGGCTCCGAGTGCGATCTTCATGATGATGAACTCCTTTGCTTTTGTCTCTGTCTCTTTGATTTGACGCAATTCCGGACGGAAAACCGCTTCACACTTTCCCGGAATTGCTCGCGCGGTTAGCGCGCGATGGCGGCCGACGCCTTTCTCAGAATGTCGATATAGCCTTCCGCTTGCCACGCCGAGCGGCCGATGAACAGGCCATCAA
>NZ_RZPI01000698.1:0-2834 GCF_003998715.1 Mesorhizobium sp. M7A.F.Ca.CA.002.15.2.1 | reverse complement strand
CATCAACACGGCGATCATCTCGCCATCCGGCGGCTCGATCGGCATCGGCTTCTCCATCCCGTCGCAGCTCGCGTCCGGTGTCGTCGACCAGTTGCGCCAGTTCGGCGAGACGCGGCGCGGCTGGCTCGGCGTGCGCATCCAGCCGGTGACCGACGACATCGCCGAAAGCCTCGGCATGGCGACCGCAAAGGGTGCGCTGGTTGCCGGCGTGATCAAGGGCGGCCCGGTCGACAATGGCACGATCCAGGCCGGCGACGTCATCATCAAGTTCGACGGCAAGGATATCCATGAGATGCGCGACCTGCCACGTGTCGTCGCCGAAAGCCCTGTCGGCAAGGCGGTCGACGTGCTGATCGTGCGCAAGGGCGTTGAACAGACGGTGAAAGTGACCCTCGGCCGGCTCGAGGATGGCGAGAAGGCCGCCAACGCCGAGGAGGGCAACACCGATCAGGACAAGGGCGACAAGGCTCCGGCCGTTTCCACTGCTTCGGTGCTCGACATGACGGTCGGCGAACTGAACGACGAGACACGCAAGAAGTTCAGCATTGCGGCCGATGTTTCGGGCGTCGTCATCACCGACGTCACCAAGGACTCGGCCGCCGCCGAACGCGGCATCCAGCCCGGCGAGGTGATCACCGAGATCGCACAGGAATCGGTTGCTACCCCCAAGGACGTCATGGACCGGATCGGCGCCTTGAAGGAACAGGGGCGCAAGAATGCGCTCTTGATGCTGGCCTCGAAGACCGGCGAGCTCAGGTTCGTGACGATCAGGATGGACTGAGGTCCGGAAGATCGACAACACGACAACACTGAAAAAAGGGCGGCTAGCGAGCTGCCCTTTTTCTTGCCTGCCAGTCCTGGCGCGACAGTCTGTAGAGGACATGCCGTTTGAGATGCGGATGGCTGTCGGGAATGCTGGGGTGGTCGAAATCGGCGGATGGATCCGCGCTCATGCCGAGGCGTTGCATGACGGCGGTGGAGCGGCGGTTGGCCGCGACGGCGAATGACACGATTTCATCGAGGCCAAGCGTCTCGAAGCCGTAGGCCAGCCACGCATCGGCTGCCTCGGTGACATAGCCTTTGCCCCAGAACTCAGGTGCCAGCCGCCAGCCGATCTCGATGGTGCCGGCTGGCAGGGATGGCACATGATCGGTGTCGAGGAGACCGATGAAGCCGATGCATTCACCGGTGGCGGTGATCTCGGCGGCAGCAAAACCGTATCCGTCCTTCGTGGTCCAGGCCCGGAGCTCGTCCATCTTGGCATCCGCCTGGGCGCGGTCACGGCGGAATGGAAAGAACTCCATCACCCGGTCGTCGGAGTTGATGCGGTGGAACAGGTCGCGGTCGCGATCCTCCCAGTTGCGCAGGATCAGGCGCTCGGTACGCATTGGTTTCATTGCACAAAGTCCTCCTGCCTGTAGCCCTGAATATAGAGCAGCGCGGTCAGGTCGCCATGATCGATGCGGACCTTGGCCTGTGCCGCCACCGTCGGCTTAGCGTGAAGCGCGACACCGGTACCGGCAAGGCGGATCATGTCGAGATCATTGGCGCCGTCACCGACGGCAATGGCGTCGGCGGGCGTCAGGCCGAGGCGCGCTGAAATTTCGATCAGCGCGTCGGCCTTGGCGGCGCGGCCGAGGATCGGTTCGCCGACCAGGCCGGTGAAGCGCCCGTCCTGCTCGAGCAGGCGATTGGCGCGGTTCTCCTGGAAGCCGAGCATTGCGGCGATTCGCGTCGTGAACACCTCGAACCCGCCAGACACGAGTGCCGTCCAGGCACCGTTGGCGCGCATGGTCCGGACCAGAACACGGCCGCCCGAGGCCAGCGTCAGGCGATTGGCGACGATGCGATCGACCACGGTGGCGTCGAGGCCCTTCAGCAACGCCACCCGCTCGCGCAAAGCCGGTTCGAAGGCGATCTCGCCATTCATGGATCGCGCGGTAATCGTGGCAACATGATCCTTGACGCCGATCTCGTCGGCCAGCTCGTCGATGCATTCCTGGTCGATCATGGTCGAATCCATGTCGGCGATCAGGATTTTCTTGCGGCGGGTTTCTGCTTCTTGGACGATCACGTCGACCGACTCGCTGGCGAGTGCCGTGCGCAAGACGGCACTCGTAGCGGCCGCGTCGGCTGCCTCAGGCAGGACGAGATCGCAGGCGATACCTTCGGCCAGCCAGACAACAGCGCTTGCGCCGACCGACCGTGAGGCCATATTCGCAAGCGACAGCGACAAAGCGCGCTCAATGGGACGGGAAACAAGCGTGGCGATGAGCGGCATGGAACATTCCGGCGGGCAGGCGGGCAAGGGCCGCGTGAAGAACGCGATCCTGATAGCCGGGCCGACCGCCAGCGGCAAGTCGGCGCTTGCGCTCGATCTGGCCGAGCGCAGGGGTGGCGTGATCGTCAATACGGATTCCATGCAGGGCTATTCGGTGCTCGACGTGCTGACCGCCCGGCCGGAGGCGGCCGACCTCGCCCGCGCACCGCATTTCCTCTACGGCCATGTCCATCCGGCGACACCCTATTCCACCGGCGCCTGGCTGCGCGACGTGATGAAACTGATCGACGACGGCACATTCTCCGAACGGACAGCGATTTTTGTCGGCGGCACCGGGCTCTATTTTCGCGCATTAGCCGAGGGCATTTCGGAAATGCCCGACATTCCGCAACGGGTCCGCGACCGTTGGCGCTATGAATTGAAGGAGCAGGGCGCCGTCAAGCTGCACAGCCTGCTGCTGCGCGAGGATTCGGCGGCCGCCATGATGCTCAAGCCAACCGACAGCCAGCGCATCGTGCGGGCATTGGAGGTTCTCGATGCGTCTGGCGGTTCG
>NZ_RZPI01000697.1:0-2845 GCF_003998715.1 Mesorhizobium sp. M7A.F.Ca.CA.002.15.2.1 | reverse complement strand
CAGCAAGGGAATCAGGCGATGATCAAGGCCTTCGTCGTGGACAATGATCGCCTGCGCGTCGTCGACGATCTCCTGGCAAACAGCGAGACCATCGTCTGGGCGGACCTGTTCAACCCGACAAAGGAAGAGGAAGCGACGATCGAGAGCTGGCTCGGCGTTGCCATTCCGACGCGCGAGGAGATGGAGGAGATCGAGATTTCGAGCCGCCTCTATGTCGAGGACGGCGCCTACTTCATGACCGCAACCCTGCCCGCGCAGACCGAGGTCGACGATCCCTTGATGTCGCCGGTCACCTTCGTGCTCGCCGGCACAAGGTTGATCACTGTGCGCTACCATGAGCCGAAGGCCTTCAAGACCTTTCCGCAGCGCGCCGAGAAGGTGGCGACCGGCTGCACCAGCGGCGACACCATCCTGATCGGCTTGCTGGAGGCGATCGTCGACCGTCTCGCCGACATTCTGGAGCGTGCCGGCCGTGACATCGAGGCGATCTCGCGCGATATCTTCGAGGCGCGATCGACCAAGGTTTCCAAGCGCAATCGCGACTTCCAGGAATTGTTGAAAGCCATCGGCCGCAAGGAGGACATCGCGTCTTCGATCCGCGACAGCCTGATCTCGCTGCAGCGCCTGGCGGGCTTTTTCGCCCATGCCTCGACCCGCACCAAGATGAGCAAGGACACCAAGGCGCGCATCAAGACGCTGTCTCGCGACGTGCTGTCACTCGCCGACCACGCCACCTTCCTGTCGCAGAAGATCTCCTTCCTGCTCGACGCGACGCTCGGCATGATCTCGATCGAGCAGAACGCCATCATCAAGATCTTTTCGGTCGCCGCCGTCATCTTCCTGCCGCCGACTTTGGTCGCCTCGATCTACGGCATGAATTTCGACGTCATCCCCGAGTTGAAATGGGAACTTGGCTATCCCTTCGCCATCGCCATGATGGTGCTGTCGGCGATCCTGCCCTTCTGGTATTTCCGCCGCCGCGGCTGGCTCTGAGTGGGCCTGTCGATCGGCTGCCACAGGCTGGCGCAGTAGAAATCGCTTGACCAAATGAACGCCGGCCTGCATCCGGAAACCCCGATCCTGAGGATCGTGGGTCGACAAGCCGGATTCCAGACCATGACCGCAGAGATAAAAACATGGGCCTATGAGGACTTCATCGAGGGTGCATCGATCGACCTCGGCTCGAAGCTCGTGAGTGCCGCCGAGATCGTCGAATTCGCCGGAGAATTCGACCCGCAGCCGATGCATCTCGACGAGGAAGCCGGCAAGGCCAGCATCCTCGGTGGGCTGGCGGCGTCGGGCTGGCACACCTGCGCCATGTTCATGCGCATGCTGTGCGATGCCTTCCTGTTGGACTCGACCTGCCAGGGCGCGCCCGGCGTCGATCAGGTCAAATGGAAGAAGCCGGTCCTGGCCGGCGATCAACTGACCGGCACCCTGGTGGTCGTTGCCAAGCGCCTGTCCAAATCGAAGCCGCAACTCGGCTTCGTTACAATGCGCAGCGAACTGTTCAACCAGCGCGGCGAAAGCGTCTTCGAGCTCGAGAACTCCGCCATGTTCCTCACGCGCGATGCCGCGGGGAGCCAAGCATGACACTGGACGAGTTCTTTCGTATCGGCACCACGGTGACGCTCGGCTCGCACACATTCGAGCCCGAGGCGATCAAGGCCTTCGCCCGCAAATACGACCCGCAGATCTTCCATACCGACGAGGAGGCCGCGAAGAAAAGCGTGCTCGGCGGGCTCTGCGCATCCGGCTGGCACACCGCCGCCACCTGGATGAAACTCAATCTCGAAAACCGCATGGACGCCGAGATCGCTGCGTGGAGCGGCCCCGGTCCGGTGCCGGAATTCGGCCCCTCGCCTGGCTTCAAGAACCTGAAATGGCTGAAGCCGGTCTATGCCGGGCAAACCATCACCTTCACGCGCACCGCGCTGTCGCACCGCCCGATTGCCTCACGCCCCGGCTGGCGGCTGCTGGCGCTGCGTTCGGAAGCTTTCGATTCGACCGGCGCCAAGGTGCTGGAGTTCGAGAGCGCCGTGCTGGTGAAGGTGGAGTAGGTTTCTTCCTTCTCCCCCTGTGGGAGAAGGTGGCCGAGCGAAGCTCGGTCGGATGAGGGGTGCTCCAGCTTGGCGCCGACGGCACTCCGTCACCCACCCCTCAACCGTCTCGGCGCTGCGCGCCGATCCACCTTCTCCCACAAGGGGAGAAGGAAGAACTGCCCCTCAATGCCCCTCGAACCCAATCAGCGTCCGCACCGGCACGCCGAGCGCCTCCAGCTTGGCACGGCCGCCGAGGTCCGGCAGGTCGATGACGAAACAGGCGGCGAGGATGTCGGCACCTATCTGGCGCAGCAGCTTGACCGCCGCTTCAGCCGTGCCGCCGGTGGCGATCAGATCGTCGACCAGGATCACTTTCTCGCCCGGAGCAACACCGTCCTTGTGCATCTCCATTTCGTCCAGCCCGTATTCCAGGCTGTAGGCGACGCGCACCGTCTCGTAGGGCAGCTTGCCCTTCTTGCGGATCGGCACGAAACCGGCCGAGAGCTGATGGGCGACGGCGCCGCCAAGGATAAAGCCGCGCGCCTCGATGCCGGCGATCTTGTCGATCTTCTGGCCGGCATAGGGATGCACCAGTTCGTCGATGGCGCGGCGGAAGGCGCGCGCATTGCCAAGCAGCGTGGTGATGTCGCGAAACAGGATGCCGGGCTTGGGATAGTCCGGAATGGTGCGGATCGCGGCAAGCAGCGTGTCTTCGAGCGAGGATTTCATGGGTCGAGATTACCTGAAACGGAGATTGTTGCGCGACAATTGTTCGATCGAGCTGCAGCCCATCAGCCTCATGC
>NZ_RZPI01000696.1:0-2851 GCF_003998715.1 Mesorhizobium sp. M7A.F.Ca.CA.002.15.2.1 | reverse complement strand
CAGCAGCAGCGGCTGGCTGGCGATCTGGCCGAAGCGGCCGAAGCCGATGATCAGCACGCTGCCGGTCAGGCCATCGGCGACGTCGACGCCGTCGAGCGACTGCTCGTCGCGCGGCGTCAGATAGCGCAAGGCGATGATGGCCAGCGGCGTCAGCACCATGGAGATGATGACGATCGCCGTCAGCGTCGCATTGGCGTTGCCGTCGATGATGCCGACCGCCGCGGCCGCCGAATAAAGGACAAAGGCGAACTCACCGCCTTGCGCCATGAAGACCGCGCGCTCAAGCGCCTCGCGGTGGCTGGTTTTCAGGATACGGGCGACGATGTAGATGCCGAATGCCTTCATCACCATGTAGGCGACGACATAGATGGCAATCAGCCGCCAGTTCGCCGCGACCACATGCAGGTCGAGCGACATGCCCACCGCGAGAAAGAACAGACCGAGCAGGATGCCGCGGAACGGTTCGATATCGGCTTCGAGCTGATGGCGGAAGGTCGATTCGGACAAAAGCACACCGGCCAGGAAGGCGCCCATCGCCATCGACAGGCCGCTGAGCTGCATGGCGAGCGCGGATCCGAGAACGACCAGAAGTGCCGCCGCCGTCATCACCTCGCGGGCACGGGCATCCGCCAGGATGCGGAAGAACGGATTGAGCAGATAACGGCCGGCCACAACCAGGCCGACGATCGCGGCGAGGCCGATGCCGACCTCGGTCAGCCGCTCCGATAGGCTGGTGTCGGCACCGCCGGGCGACAGAAGCGCGATCAGGGCCAGCAGCGGCACGATGGCAAGATCCTCGAGCAGCAGGACCGATACGATGCGCTGGCCTTTCGGCGCGGCGATTTCGCCGCGTTCCTCGAGAAGCTGCATGACGATCGCTGTCGAGGTCAGCACGAACCCGGCGCCGGCGACGAAGGATTGCGCGATTGGAAACCCTCCAGCCATGCCGACCCCGGTCAGCAGGAGCGCGCAGACGCCGACCTGCAACGCACCGAGGCCAAAGATCTCGCGGCGCAGGCCCCAGAGCCGCGATGGCTGCATTTCCAGCCCGATGATGAACAGGAACATCACCACGCCGAGTTCGGCGACATGAAGAATGGCTTCCGATTCGGAAAAGACGCCGAGGCCGAACGGGCCGATCACCACGCCGGCAGCCAGATAGCCGAGGATCGAGCCGAGGCCCATGCGCTTGAAGATGGGAACGGCGACGACACCGGCAGCAAGCAGCGCCACCACCTGAACCAGATCACTGCCCGATGCTTCCGCCGCCATGCCTCTTGTCCCTGTGTCTTGCAGCACTCCTTGCATGCAGTTGGAGCGGGAGGCAAGGCGAGAAATCTGCCGGAAAGGGTAGGGTGCCGTTGCAGTGATTGACCTGGTGGAACAACGGTCCCCGCTTGCCTGCCGGACGTTCGGCATCTATATTGCGTATATGTTTGACCATTCGTCCCGGCCGTCCTCGCCGCCACATATCCCGATGGATGCGCTCAGCGAAGTTCTGCAAGACTTTCGCTTGAGTGGTGTCAACTATGGCCGCTGCGAACTCCGGCACCCATGGAGCATAGACTTTCCGCAACAACAGCTGCTTCGGTTTCACTTTGTCGGCCAGGGCCCATGCTGGATTCATACTGAATCGCAAGGTTGGCAGGAGCTGCGCGATGGCGATCTGGTGCTGCTGCCGCAAGGCATCGCCCATCGGCTGGCGAGCGCGCCGGACGTTGCAGGGGGCTCGCTCGAAGGTTGCCAGGTGATCAAGTTGGGGGGCAACGTCTGCGAAGTGGTACGGCAAGGAACGGGCGCGACGAGCACCCTTTTCTGCGGCTCCATGGCCTTGGACTCCTATGCGCTCAACCCATTGATCACGTTGATGCCGCCTGTCATCAAGGGTTGCGACGTGGCCGGCAATGACCCGGTCGTCGGTCCTTTGCTGGCGGCCATGACGGTGGAGGCCTCGCAGCCGCAGATGGGCAGCGCCACGATTCTGTCGCGTATGGCCGACTTGCTGACGGCCCGGCTCATACGCTGCTGGGTCAATTGCAATGGAGCCTCGACCACCGGTTGGCTCGCAGCCATCCGCGACCCCCATATAGGCCGCGCTTTGGCGGCCATGCACCGCGACCCCGGCCACAACTGGACGCTGGGAAGCCTGGCCGGCGTGGCAGGCCAATCGCGCTCGATTTTCGCCGAGCGTTTCAGTGCGGTATTGGGGGAGGGTGCCGCACACTATCTCGCCCGCCTGCGCATGCAGCTTGCCCGCGAATTGCTGGGCCAAAACGGCTTGTCGGTTGCCGAAGTCGCTACCCGTTTGGGCTATGATTCGGAGGCATCCTTCGCGCGCGCGTTCAAGCGCATCACCAATGTCTCGCCGGGCGTTGTGCGTCGCACAATTCCCGGACGAATGGATATGAATTTCGGATTCTAAGATACATATCATCCGAGCGGACTCGCCTATTTAAGACCTCCAAACTTTGGAGATCTTTCCGTGACTGACACAACATTACAGCTTGAAGACGCCGCGACTGGCCTTGATGCCGATGCACCAGCCGCGTGGAGCGCAGCCACCTGGTTCGCGGTCATTTCATTGGCGGCCACCAGCTTTGCCTTGGTGTCGGCCGAATTCCTGCCCGCAGGTCTGCTGACGCCAATGGCACGCGATCTCGGCATCAGCGAGGGGACGGCCGGACAGGTAGTCACCGCCACCGCTTCCGTCGGCGCCGTGACGGCCATGTTGAGCAATGTTCTCATCGGCCGCTTGAACCGCAAGGCGGTGCTGGTTGGTCTCAGTGCTCTTGCGGTCGGTTCCAATGTCCTGGCGGCGCTGGCGACCGATTTCTGGCTGTTGCTGTTGGGC
>NZ_RZPI01000695.1:0-2857 GCF_003998715.1 Mesorhizobium sp. M7A.F.Ca.CA.002.15.2.1 | reverse complement strand
GGCCGGTATCAAGGCCCTGAACCACGAGCTGGTAGGCGCTTGCGGACGACCGCGAGCCCAGCCTCAAATTCTGCACCGGCTGCATGTAGGTCTCGATGCCCGCCACGCGGGCCAGTTGCTTGCGCAGATCCGCAAGCACCTTCTCGATATCGGGGCGCTGGTCCTTGCCCTTGAGCTGGACGAAGAGCTGCCCCTGGTTGAGCGCGTTGTTGCCGCTGCCCGCCGACCACGCCACATGGTCGACATAGGGCGAATGCGAGAAGACGCTGGCGACCTGCCCTTGCAGCCTGGACATGGCGTCGAACGAGATGTCCTGGCGGGCAATGGTGGTCACCGATATCTGGCCGATATCCTCTTGCGGGAAGAAGCCCTTCGGCGAGATCTGGATCAGCCACACCGACGCTGCCGCGGTGCCGACGAAGACGAGGAACACCAGGAAGGTGTGCCGCAGGCAGAAGCTCAAGACCCTGTCGTAGCCGCGCGTGACGAGGTCCTGCTTGTGACCGGGGCCATGCTTGTCGCGGTCGGCTTTGGTCACCGACAGCAGCCGCGAGCACAGCATCGGCGTCAGCGTCAGCGACACGAACATCGACGCCAGGATGGCGACCGTCACCACCACGGCGAACTCGTTGAAGATGCGCCCGATGACGCCGCCCATCAGCAGCACGGGGATGAAAACCGCCACCAGCGAGATCGAGATCGAGATGATGGTGAAGCCGATTTCGCGCGCGCCCTTCAGCGAGGCGTCGAAGGCCGACAGCCCGTCCTCCTCCATGTGGCGGAAGATGTTTTCAAGCATCACGATGGCGTCGTCAACGACGAGGCCGACCGCCAGCGTCAGGCCCATCAGCGAGATGTTGTCGATGGAAAAGCCGAACAGGAACATCGCGCCGAGCGTGGCGATCAGCGAGATCGGCACCGCCACGGCCGGGATGATTGTCGCCGTCACCCGGCGCAGGAACACGAAGATCACCATGATGACCAGGGCAATGGTGAGCAGCAGCGTGAACTGCACGTCGCTGACCGCCTGCCGGATCGAACTGGAGCGGTCGTTAAGCAACTTGATGTCGGCGGCGGCCGGCATCTGGTCCTTGAAGGACGGCAGCATCGCCTTGACCTTGTCGACGACGTCGACAGTGTTGGCGTCGGGCTGGCGCTGCACGGCCATGATGATCGCGCGGGTGCCATCGTACCAACTTGCGGTCGTGGTCGTCTGCACCGAATCGACCACGCGGGTCACCTCGCCCAGCCGTACCGGGTGACCGTTCTTGGTGGCGATGATGATGTTGGAGAAACCGGCGGCGTCGGTCAGCTGCGTGTTGGCGGTGATGGTGAGCTGCTGCTTGTCGTTCTGGAGCACGCCGAGCGGCGTGTTGCTGTTGGCCGAGGCAACCGCCGCCTGCAGCTGATCGATCGAGATGCCGCGTGCGGCAAGCGCGGTCGGGTCGATCTGGATGCGCACCGCGTATTTCTGCTGGCCGAAGATCGAGACCTGCGCCACGCCGTCGATGGTCGACAGCGACGGCGAGATGACGTTTTCCGCGAACGCATCGAGGTCGGTCAGCGGAACCGTGTCGCTGACCAGCGACATCAAAAGGATCGGCGCGTCGGCCGGATTGACCTTGCGATAGCTCGGCGGCGCCGTCATCTGCGGCGGCAATGATTTCTGCGTGCGCGCGATCGCCGCCTGCACGTCGGCCGCCGCCGCGTCGATGTCTCGGTTGAGCACGAACTGGATGGCGATCGAAGTCTGGCCAAGCGAATTGGTGGTCGAGATCGAATCGATGCCGGCGATGGTGGCGAACTGCTTGATCAGCGGCGTCGCCACCGATGTCGCCATGGTTTCCGGCGAGGCGCCGGGCAGCGAGGCCGAGACGTTGACCACCGGGAATTCGGCGCTGGGCAGTGCGGCCACCGGCAGGAACTTGTAGGCGAACAGCCCGCCCAGCACGAGGGCGAACGACATCAGAAGGGTGGCGACGGGCCGGCGTATGCAGAATTCGGAGATCATTGGGCGGCCTCGCCGGCGCTGGTCGCCTCGGCCACCTTGGGCGCAGCGGCCCCCGCCGTGGTCTTGCCTTCATGCACCGCGGCGCCGTCCTTCAGCCGTGTCTGGCCCTCGGTGACAACCTTCTCACCGCTTTTCAGCCCCTGGCTGATGGCGCTGTTGTCGCCTTCGGTCAGCGCCACCTGCACCGGCCGCATCTCGACCGTGTTGTCCGGCTTGACCACATAGACGAAAGGGCCCTTCTGGCTTGGCTGCACGGCGACGGTAGGAACCGATGTCATCTGCGGCATGATGCCGGCGTCGAGCACGACATTCACATACTGGCCGGGCCATAGCGAAAGGTCGGCATTGGGAATACTTGCCCGCGTCGCGATAGTGCCCGACGCAGTGTCGACGCTGGAGTCGACGAAATCGAGCGTGCCCTTGCCGATCGGCGTCGCGTCACCATCCTTGGTCAGTGTCACCGCGCCCTGCTGCGGATTGGCAAGCGCCTTGTGCAGCAGGGCGAGATTGCTTTCCGGCAGATTGAAGTTGACCTGCAGCGGGTCCATCTGGGTGATGGTCACCAGCGGGGTCGCCGTGCTGCTGTTGCCATTGCTGACGGTGACGAGATCGCCGACGGCGACGCTGACCGCACCCAGCCTGCCGGAAATCGGCGCCGTGATCGTGGCGAAGCCAAGCTGGACATTGTCGGCGTCGATTGTCGCCTTGTCGGCGTCAACGGTCGCAGCGGCAGCCTTCTGCGCGGCGACGGCCTGGTCGTAGGTCTGCTGCGTGCCGGCCTGCTTGGCAACCAGATCCTTGGCGCGCTGGAGATCGGACTGCGAGCTGGCGAGCATCGCCTGATCC
>NZ_RZPI01000694.1:0-2857 GCF_003998715.1 Mesorhizobium sp. M7A.F.Ca.CA.002.15.2.1 | reverse complement strand
GATGCCGAACACCTCGTCCAGCTTGTGCGAGACATAGACGACGGCGACGCCGTCGCGGGCGAGGCCGGTGATGACTTGCGCCAGCCGTTCGAATTCGCTCGGCGTCAGGCTCGATGTCGGCTCGTCCATGGCAACGATGCGGGCGCGATCGAGCAGCGCGCGGGCGATCTCGACAATCTGCCGCTGCGCCACCTTCAGGGTACCGAGGGGTGCAGCCGGATCGATGGAGGGATCGATGGCCGCAAGAGCCTCCGCAGCACGGCGCTCCTGTTCGCGCCGGGCGACGAAGATGGCGCCGCGCGTCAGCGGATGGCCTAGGAACATGTTCTGGGCGACGCTAAGGCGTGGTACCTGCTGCAATTCCTGATGGATCATGGCGACGCCCGCAGCGCGTGCGGCGACCGGGTTGGCGAGTGTAACCGGCTTGCCGTCGATGAGGACGCTTCCCGCTGTCGGCGTGTGGACGCCAGACAGGATGCGCAGCAGCGTCGACTTGCCGGCGCCATTTTCGCCGAGCAGGCCGTGGATTTCACCGGCACCTACCGAGAACGACACGCCGTCAAGCGCCCGCACGGCCGGAAACAGCTTGGAAATGCCCTGGAATTGCAGCCGGGGTGACATTGGGTTCTATCTCCGGGCAACGGTGCCGGCGGGAGCGAATTGCTCTGGCCGGCACTCGCCGATTGGCCTTACTGGCCCGCAGCCGCGTCCTCGAGCAGTGCCTTGCGCGCGCCGGCGCCGGAATAGCGGTCGGCATTGTCCTTGGTGATCAGTGCCTGGGGCGTGGCGACGACGCGGGGCAGCTTCTGTCCCGCGACGAGACGCAGAGCAGTTTCCAACGCCACTTCGCCGGTCAGCACCGGGAAACTGTCGACCGTGCCGGTCAGTTCGCCGGCCCGTATGGAGGCATAGGCGTCGGAAATGCCGTCGGTGCCGAAGACCGCAACCTTGTCCTGCAGGCCGGCGGCCTTGACTGCCTCGACGATGCCGAGCGCCATGCCGTCATTGTTGGCATAAAAGCCGATCAGGTCGGGGTGCTGCTGCAGGATGTTGGTGGCCGCATCATAGGAGGTCTGGCGGTCCCAGTTGCCGGGAACGCTGGCGACGACCTCGAACTTGCCTGCCTCGGTGATGGTCGACTTGAAGCCGTCGGTGCGCTGCACGGCGGCATAGACGCCAGCCTGGCCTTCGACGATGGCGACCTTGCCGCCATCCGGACGGTTCTTGATGAACCATTTGGCGACGCGCACGCCATTGTCGCGCTGGACATTGCCGACATAATGTTCGGCCTGCGGGATCACGGCGTCATTGACGTTGACCACCGGCACGTTGGCGGCCTTGGCTTGCTCCATGATCGGCTGCAGATTGGCATCCGTCTGCGGCGAGACGAGCAGCACGTTGTAGCCCTGCGTCACCAGGCCTTCGGCGATGGTGAGCTGGCCGAGCTGGTCGCCCTCGCTTTGCGCTGCCTGATAGACGACGGGAACGCCGACCTTGGCGCCGAATGCCGTGTAGCCCTCGCCCAGCGAGCGCCAGTATTCATTGGTCAGCGTCTTGGAGACGGCGCCTGCCTTGGTGCCTTCGGGCAGCTTGGGGAACGCGCCGAATTTGGCCTCGACCTGCGACCAGTCGATGCGGTCCTTTTCCGTGTCGGAATTGAGCGGCGCGAGGTCGGCCGAAAAGGCAGAGCCGATCGACAGCGCCATCAGTGCGGCGGTAGCCGTGGCAAGCAGAAGTTTCATTGTATTCCTCCCTTGTTGAAAACGATAATGGTGCGCATGCCTCAGCTATCCGGCCCGAGCATGATTTCCTGGATGATGGCCTGCGACGTCACCGCATCCTGGCTGTCCATGGCGGCGGACAGGCGATTGTCCTGCCCCAGCCGGTCGACGACGCGCAGCATGCGCTTGACGGTGGCGATGTTGACTTCGCACTCGCGCACCGGATCGAGCCCGGTCATGTCGGGGAACGTGTCGAAATAGATGGCGCCGGCGTAACCGTCGCGGCGAATCTGCCTGAGCAACTCGATGGTCTGCAGCGTGTGCACCGCGCCGACCATCAGGCCGTCGTCGCGCTTGGCGTAGCCGTCGTTCAGATGCACGCCGAGCAGCTTGCTGTGGCGCGCCACCAGGGCCGCGGCAAAGGCCGGCTGTTCGTCGGCATAGAGCACATGGGCGAAATCGAGGGTGACGCCCAGATTGGGCAGGCCGACATCGCGGATCGCCAGCAAGGTCGTCGCCGCATCCGGCATCAGGCTGTAGGAGCGTGGTTCGTTCGGTTTGTACTCAAGGCTGATCTGACAGTCGGGATCATGCGCGGCTACTTCACGAATCCCATCGATTTCGTGTTGCCAAAGCGTCACATAGTCGGCCTGGAAGGCGTAGTCGAAGCCATCCTGGCCGAGCCACAGCGTCATCAGGCTGGCGCCGGCCTCACGCACGGCATCGATGCCGGCTTTGGTCAGGTCGATGGCCTCGCGGCGCACCGCCGGATCCGGATTGGTGAATGCGCCGAGCTTGAAGGCGGGGTTGGAGTAGTAGCGCATGGCAAAGCCATTGATGGAAAGCCCGAGATCGCCGAGTTTGAGGGCGATTTCCGCAGGCTTTTCACTGACATGGTCGGGAAAGTTGAGGTCGAGATCGGTAAGCCCGCCGACCTTGGCGGCGCGCGCCGCCATCTGCAGCAGCGACGGCTTGCCGGTAAGATCAGGCCATTCGGCCTGCGGCCGCGAGGCAAAGGAATTCAGGCGCGTGGCGAAACGAGTGGCTGTCATGGTCGATCCTTCAATCGTCATGACTTCACATAAATACAAATATTTGTAAAGTTATTGTTTTGAGGGGCGGGCGGTGAGCTGTGT
>NZ_RZPI01000693.1:0-2861 GCF_003998715.1 Mesorhizobium sp. M7A.F.Ca.CA.002.15.2.1 | reverse complement strand
TTCGTCGAGCGCGCGCTGATGCGGGAACAGGCCTTCCTCCCAGCCGGGCAGGAAGACGGTCTCGAATTCGAGGCCCTTGGCCGAATGCAGCGTCATGATCGAGACGGCGTCGAGCCCGGCATTCTGTTCGGCGTCCATGACCAGCGCGACGTGCTCGAGGAAGGAGCGCAGCGATTCGTACTCCTCCATCGAGCGGATCAGCTCTTTCAGGTTCTCCAGCCGGCCGGGGGCTTCCACCGAGCGGTCGTTCTTCCACATGTCCGTGTAGCCGCTCTCTTCGAGAATGGTCTCGGCGAGTTCGGTGTGCGGCGTGGTTTCCAGCGCCTTCTGCCAGCGCTCGAAATTGGCCGCCACTTCGCGCAAGGCGGCGCGCGGCTTCGGCTTCAACTCGTCGCTTTCGGCGAGCTTGGCGGCGGCCTCCAGCATAGGGATGCGCAGCGCACGGGCGGTGTCGTGGATCTGGCGGATGGTGGCTTCGCCCAAGCCGCGCTTGGGCACATTGACGATGCGCTCGAAAGCGAGGTCGTCGGCGCCCTGCGCGACGACACGGAAGAAAGCCATGGCGTCGCGGATTTCCAGGCGCTCGTAGAAGCGCGGGCCACCGATGACGCGGTAGTTGAGGCCGAGTGTGATGAAGCGATCCTCGAAGGCCCGCATCTGGAAGGATGCACGGACAAGAATAGCCATGTCGTTGAGATTGTGCTTCTGGCGCTGATAGGCCTCGATGGTCTCGCCGATGGCGCGGGCTTCTTCTTCGGAATCCCAGGCGGCGTGGACATTGACCTTGCCATCCTCGGGATCGTTGCGATCCGTGAACAGCGTCTTGCCGAAGCGGCCCTCATTGTGGGCGATGAGGTGGGAGGCGGCACCAAGGATGTGCGCGGTCGAGCGGTAGTTGCGCTCCAGCCGGATGATGGTGGCGCCGGGAAAATCCTTGTCGAAACGCAGGATGTTGTCGACCTCGGCGCCGCGCCAGCCATAGATGGATTGGTCGTCATCGCCGACGCAGCAGATGTTTACGGTGGCGCGGGTTTCGGCCGAAGAGCGCCCAATCTCCCCCTCAAGGGGGGAGATCGGCTTGCCTTGAGGCCTTTGCGCCAACAGCCGCAGCCACATGTACTGGGCGGTGTTGGTGTCCTGGTACTCGTCGACGAGGATGTACTTGAAGCGCTTATGGTATTCCTTCAGCACGTCCGGATTGGCGCGGAAGATGCGGATCGGGTGGCAGAGCAGGTCGCCGAAATCGCAGGCGTTCAGCGTCTTCAGCCGCTCCTGATAGGCCTTGTAGAGTTCGCGGCCCTTGCCGTTGGCGAAGGCGCGCGCGTCGCCCTCGGCAATGTCGGCGGGGCCTTGCCCCTTGTTCTTCCAGCCGTCGATCATCTGGGCGAACTGCTTGGCCGGCCAGCGCTTGTCGTCCAGACCTTCGGCCTGGATCAGCTGCTTGATCAGCCGCACGACGTCGTCGGTGTCGAGGATGGTGAAGTCGGAGCGCAGGCCGGCGAGTTCGGCATGTCTGCGAAGCAGCTTCACTCCAATCGAGTGGAAGGTGCCGAGCCACGGCATGCCCTCTACATTGCCTTCGCCGATCAGCACGCCGATGCGGATCTTCATCTCGCGCGCGGCCTTGTTGGTGAAGGTCACCGCGAGGATCTGCGACGGAAACGCCTTGCCGGTGGCGAGGATGTGGGCGATGCGGGTCGTGAGCACGCGGGTCTTGCCGGTGCCGGCGCCGGCCAACACCAGAACCGGGCCCTCCGTTGTTTCAACAGCTAGCCGCTGCTCCGGGTTGAGGCCCTTCAGATAGTCGGGTGCGTTGTTGTGTCCGCTGCGGGCAGCCATGGCGCGCGCGGCGATACCCGACGGGGCCGAGGGCCGCGCATTGGGTTCGTCGAAAAAGGGCATGTCTTCGGAAAAGCCGGACATCGCCCCGAATGTAGTGATTCGGTGGCGAAAGACCAGAACTGTCTACGTTTTGTTCCGCTAAAGTGCTGGTGGCAAGGATGTACGGGCTGTTCAGGCCTTGCGGTAGCCGAGAGCGACGAAAAATCGCTGCCCTAACGAACGCGCCTCATCGGTCATCACGGCGCCGAGTGCCGTCTGCATCCGGTCGTAGTAATGGCTGCCCGCAGGGGACGCGAGAAATGCCGCGTAAAGCCTGAGATCGTCGAGCGACAAGTCACGATAGGCGAAAGCATTTCCTTCCATGATCCCCTTTTCGGCTTTTTCACGAAGGTTGCCGGCCTGCTTATGCACCAGCACCATTATCTGCTGATCCGATAAAGGCTGCCCGGCTGCCGCGAGCATTCCCGAAACCATCGCATAGCCCATGTTCAATGCGATCGCTTCAGCCATGTCCACGGCGCTGGTATCGTCGACGATTTTCCGGTACAGCGCGAGCCGTGCCGGATCTCCCGCCTGAAGTCCTCCAAGGATTTTCGGACCTTCGATCTTCTTGCGCCCCAGGGCTTGCGGATCGGACGCTTGGATCTCCAGGGCTGTGACCCGCCTGCCCAATGGTGAATCGAAGAAAGCAGCCAGATCGGTGAGATCGACGGGCTGCAACCGGCCCGTCATCCGCGCCTCTACGGCTTTCTCCATCCTGTCAGCGTCAAAAGCGCCTTCAGCGGCGGCGGACAAGGCTTCCTTGACTTTTTCCGGCCCCGGCACGGATTTGATGCCGGCGACTATGCTTGGGCCGAGGCCGGCCAGCATCTCGTGGAAGCCGCTTGCCTTGTTGATCTCCTCGAGCGTTTGTGCCGACGCCGGTTGACTGCCAGCCATAAGCACGACGAAGCCGAACAGCGCGCCGGCAATGCGCATCCATGGCGGAAAGACGAAGGGCATGACTCGGTCTACTCCAC
>NZ_RZPI01000692.1:0-2863 GCF_003998715.1 Mesorhizobium sp. M7A.F.Ca.CA.002.15.2.1 | reverse complement strand
TCAATCGAAGCCCGTGCTCCGGCGATGTCGAGGTGACGATCGGGATAAGTCCGGCAGCGAGATAGCGGTCGGTCAGCGCCGAATTGACATCGGCCAGCCATGCCGGAATGCGGCTGCCGCCATGCGTCGGCACGCCCTTGATGGCGATGCCGAGATCCTTGATGGCGAAGGGAACACCAGCCAGCGGCAGCGAGGGGTCGACGGTCTTGGCGCGGGCGCGGGCGGCATCGTAGAGCGGTTCGGCCGTGGCATTGATGTCGGGACGGGTGGCCTCGGCGCGGGCAATCGCGGCGTCGGTCAGTTCGACGGCCGAAACCTCGCCCTTGCGGACCAGATTGGCGAGGCCGGTGGCATCTTCTTCCCAAAGGATCCGTTCGACCGACATGCGCGCTCCCCCATCAATGAAGGCAAGCTAGCCAGTGGCAATTCCATTGGCAATCGACCGACGGATCCGGGCCGGCGACACACAAAAGCTTAGGCGTGCACAAGGTTATTTCCGTCGTTGCAAATACATGGCAATCGCCTAATTTGCCTGCAATGACGCCGCAGGACATCACCAAGCTGATCGTTCGGACTTCGATGAAGGATCGGGCCGCGTTCGATCTGCTTTACCGGCAGACCAGCGCGAAACTTTTTGGCGTCTGTCTTCGTGTATTGAACGACCGGGGAGACGCGGAAGAAGCGCTGCAGGAAGTCTTCGTCAAGATATGGACGAAGGCCGACCGTTTTGCTGTTTCCGATCTAAGCCCGATCTCCTGGCTGGTGGCAATCGCGCGCAATCATGCGATCGATCGCATCAGAGCGCGGCGCAACCCCGCCGCCGACATCGATGCCGCGCTCGACGTGGCCGATCCGGCGCCGGGGCCTGAAGCGATGGCGGTGGCGGGCGACGAATCCGAACGTATCCACCATTGTCTCGATGAGCTGGAGAAGGACCGGGCAGCAGCCGTCCGGGGCGCCTATCTCAAGGGCGAGAGCTATGCCGAACTGGCGGAGCGCCATGGCGTGCCGCTGAACACGATGCGTACATGGCTGCGCCGCAGCCTGTTGAAACTCAGAGAATGCCTGGAAAGATGACGCTGGCAGAAGACACAGGACCGGAACGTGGAGGCGACGACCTGCTCGCCGCCGAGTACGTTCTCGGCGTGCTCGATGCCGACGAACGCCAGATCGTCTCTCGCCGCATCGATGCGGATACGGTTTTCGCCCGTCTTGTCGAGGACTGGGAGGTCAGGCTCTCACCGCTTGCCGCCGCCTTTCGGGAAGTCGAGCCGCCGGTTTCGGTGAAGACCGCGGTCGACCGCCGCCTGTTCGCTACCGCTGCCGCGGTGAGCAGGCCCGCCGAAGTGCGCGGCGGCCTTTGGTCCAGCCTGGCCTTCTGGCGCGCCCTTGCCGCAGCCGCGGTTGCGGCACTGGCGATTTACATCGCCGTGCCCGTCTTCAACCCGCCGGTCGAGCAGCCGCAGGCGCGCCTCGTCGCTTCGCTGGCCGCCGAAGGCAGCGACGTCAGATATCTTGCCGTCTACGACGCCGCGCATCACGAAGTCGGCCTGTCGCATGTCTCCGGTGAGCGTGCTTCCGGCAAGGACTTCGAGCTGTGGATGATCGAGGGCAAGACCCCGCCGGTCTCGATGGGCGTCATTCCGACCGGTGCTACGGCACATATCGTCGTCTCGCCGGCGGCCCAGCAGAAGCTTGCCCAGGGCGCGGTGCTTGCCGTCAGCCTCGAGCCGTCGGGCGGTTCGCCGACCGGACAGCCGACCGGACCGGTGGTTGCCGCTGGCGACCTGAAGAGCATCTGACCGGCTCTTCACCTGAAAAATCACAACAGACTATCATAAGTCTATCCTTCGCTGAACATGCCCATAGACAGCATGTCGGCAGGCGGCCGATGGCTCGGGAAATCCCTCTGCGCCGTGGATAAAATCAAGAATCACAATATTTCTGAAACTCGGGCGAGTTTGTTCCGTATCTCCTCGCGTCCCCAAGAATGGGAAGAGAAAAACCCGAGGAGTTCGACATCATGCGTAGATACGCCACCCTTTTGCTCGCCGGTACGATCGCCGTTTCGGCCCTTGCCACCGCCGCCTACGCCGAAAACCCGATGGTTGGCGGCGCCGCCATGTATGCCAACAAGAACATCGTCGAGAACGCCGTGAACTCGAAGGATCACACCACGCTGGTCGCCGCCGTGAAGGCCGCCGGCCTTGTCGAGACGCTGCAGGGCGCCGGTCCGTTCACCGTGTTCGCGCCGACCAACGAAGCCTTCGCAGCCCTTCCGGCCGGTACGGTCGAGACGCTGCTCAAGCCAGAAAACAAGGACAAGCTCACCAAGATCCTGACCTGCCATGTCATCGGCGCCAAGGCGATGGGAGCAGATGTGGCCGCGATGGCCAAGGCTGACGGCGGCACCCACAAGGTCAAGACGGTCGGCGGCTGCGAATTGTCGCTCAAGGCCGACGGCGGCAAGGTCACGGTCACCGACGAGAACGGCAATGTCGCCAATGTGACGATCGCCGATGTCGAACAGTCCAATGGCGTCATCCACGTCATCGACAAGGTTCTTTTGCCCAAGATGTAACAAGGGGCTTGCTGCCGGCGAACTGACGGCAAGGACCCTCCGTCGATTGCACGATCCCGCTCCCGTGATCCGCAATTGGCCCGTGCACTTCGCGCCCGCCTGCATTCGGATGTGGGAGGGCGCGGAGTGTTCGTTCGAGGGGCTACCGTCACCGGCTTTTGATTTCCGCGCGGCGGTGTAGTTTGGCAAAAGGACATCAGGAGGAACTGGTCATGAACCGTCGCGACTTTCTTTTGAGCGGTGCCGCCGCCATCGGCGTGATCGGGGCCGCGGCAACGATGC
>NZ_RZPI01000691.1:0-2864 GCF_003998715.1 Mesorhizobium sp. M7A.F.Ca.CA.002.15.2.1 | reverse complement strand
GCACGGCCATGCCGTCGCGGCCAAGCCGGACATATTCGGGACGGATGCCGAGTTCGATGGCGCCGCTGCCCGCTTTTGGCGCGCCCGGCAGTTCGATGCGCTGCGAGCCGAGCGTCGCCGTCTTGCCGTCGATGGCCACCGGCATGACGTTCATGCCGGGCGAGCCGATGAAATAACCGACAAAGGTATGGCGTGGCCGTTCGAACAGTTCGGCTGGCGTGCCGATCTGGACGATGCCGCCGTCATACATGACCACGACCTGGTCGGCGAAGGTCAGCGCCTCGGTCTGGTCGTGGGTCACATAGACCATGGTGTAGCCGAAGCGGCGGTGCAGCTGCTTCAGCTGCGAGCGCAGCACCCATTTCATATGCGGGTCGATGACGGTCAGCGGCTCGTCGAACAGGATGGCGTTGACGTCGGAGCGCACCAGCCCGCGGCCGAGCGAGATCTTCTGCTTCTGGTCGGCGGTCAGGCCCCTCGCCTTCTTCTTCGCCCAGGACGCCAGGTCGATCATCTCCAGCGTCTCGCGCACCTTGCGGTCGACATCGGCTTCCGGCACGCCGCGATTGCGCAGCGGGAAGGCCAGATTGTCGTAGACGGTCATGGTGTCGTAGATGACCGGGAACTGGAACACCTGCGCGATATTGCGCTCCTGCGTCGACAAATTGGTCACGTCCTTGCCGTTGAACAGCAACTGACCGTGCGACGGGTGCAGCAATCCCGAAATGATGTTGAGCAGCGTGGTCTTGCCGCAGCCCGATGGCCCGAGCAGCGCATAGGCGCCGCCGTCCTCGAAGGTGTGGTGCACTTCCCTGAGCGCGAAATCGGCATCCTTCCGAGGGTTCGGCAGATAGGAATGCCTGACATGGTTGACGTCTATGCGTGCCATATCTTTCCCCTCAAGCCGCCAGCTTCGGCGCGGCCACGGCACGGCCGTGCTCGTCGAAGACCATGATGTGGCGCGGATCGATGAACACCTCGACCTCGGCGTCGGGTTCGAAGTCGCGGATGCCGTGGGTCAGCATGACCCAGCGCGCGTCCGCGAAATCGAGATGGATGAAGCTTTCCGAGCCGGTGATCTCGGTGATCGTCACCTTGGCGCGCACCGGCACAGCGGCGGCATTGGGCTGATCGAGCGACAGGTGATGCGGCTGAAAACCGACCGTGTACATGGCATCGGCAATGCCGGCGAGATCGGCGGGCACCGGCAGTTTGACCCCACCCTCGAGCAGGAAATCCCCACCTTTCTTGGCCAGCACGATGGTGTTGAGCGGCGGGTCGGCGAAAGTCTTGGCCGTCACCAGATCGACCGGTTTGCGGAACACGTCGATGGTCGGTCCGAACTGGGTGATGCGCCCTTCGGAAAGCGTCGCCGTGTTGCCGCCGAGCAGCAGCGCTTCGTGCGGCTCGGTCGTGGCGTAGACGAAGATGGTGCCGGCGGCGGCGAAGATCCTGGGCAATTCGGCGCGCAGTTCCTCGCGCAATTTGTAGTCGAGATTGGCGAGCGGTTCGTCGAGCAGCACCAGGCTGGCGTTCTTGACGATGGCGCGCGCCAGTGCGGTGCGCTGCTGCTGGCCACCGGACAGGCTCAGCGGCGTGCGGTCGAGATAGGGCGTCAGCTTGAGAAGTGCTGCGGCATGGCGCACTTCCTTGTCGATCTTCGCCTGATCGGTTCCCGCCACCCTGAGCGGCGAGGCGATGTTCTCATAGACGGTCATCGCCGGATAGTTGATGAACTGCTGGTAGACCATGGCGATCTTGCGCTTCTGCACCGGCACGCCGGTGACATTCTGGCCGTCGAACCAGATCGAACCGGAGGTCGGCACGTCGAGGCCGGCCATCAGCCGCATCAGGCTGGTCTTGCCGGATAGCGTCGGTCCGAGCAGGACATTGAGCGAGCCGTGCTGGAGCGTCAGCGACACATCGCTTATATGCGCGACCGCACCGACCGTCTTGGTGACGTTTCTCAGTTCCAGCATGACGCCTCCTCCCAGGCCTTCCGCATCAGCTCAAACCCCTCTTCATTCGGCAGCCGCGACATGGCGCCGGCTTATGCCGTGCATGAATTCATCGAGAGCCGCCACCTGCTCGCGGCTGAGATGCAGACCGCGCTTGGTACGGCGCCACAATACATCTTCCGATGTGACGGCCCATTCGTTTTGAACGAGATAGCGCACCTCGGCCTCGTAGAGATCGGCGCCGAAGTTGCGGCCGAGATCGACGTTCGATTTGGCCAGCCCCAACAGCATCCTTGCGCGGGTGCCGTAGAGCCGGGTCAGCCGGCGAGCCAGGCGCGCGTCGAGGAACGGATAGGCGGTCTTCAGTTTCGCCACTTCGGCATCGAAACCGGTGGCCGGGAAATCGCCGCCCGGCAACGGCGCGTTTGCCGTCCACGGCTTGCCGCGTTTACCCAGAAAACCCTCGATCTTTTCCAGCATCGATTCCGACAGCCGGCGATAGGTGGTGATCTTGCCGCCAAAGGCGTTGACGATCGGGGCGGCGCCCTCGCCGCCATCGGCCTTGAGCACATAGTCGCGCGTCGCTTCCTGCGCCTTGGAGGCTCCGTCATCATAGAGCGGACGGACGGCCGAATAGGTCCAGACGATGTCCGAACGCTTGACGGCTTCAGCGAAATATTCGCTTGCCGCGGCGCAGAGGTAGTCGATCTCGGTGTCGCTGATCCTCACGTCATGCGGATCGCCGGGGTAATCCTGGTCCGTGGTGCCGATCAGGGTGAACTCTTCTTCGTAGGGAATGGCGAAGATGATGCGACCATCCCTGTTCTGGAAGAAATAGGCGCGCGGATCGTCGAACTTCCTGGCGATGACGATGTGGCTGCCCTGCACGAGGCGGACATTGTGCAC
>NZ_RZPI01000690.1:0-2865 GCF_003998715.1 Mesorhizobium sp. M7A.F.Ca.CA.002.15.2.1 | reverse complement strand
CGACTGCACGCCGCAGCGTCCCATGCCGGTGTCGCATTCGACCAGCACCGGTAGACGATGACCGGCATCGGTGAAGGTGGTTGCCAGCCCTTCGAGCGTCTCCATGCTGTCCGCTGTCACCGACAGGGTGACTCGCCCGTGCAGCGCCAGAAGCCGCTCCAGCTTGGCGCGCCCAAGGATGTTGTAGGGAAGAAAAATATCGGCCAGCCCGGCATCGGCCATCACCTCGGCCTCGCCGATCTTCTGGCAGGTGATGCCGACGGCGCCGGCCGCCACCTGCTTCTTCGCCCAATAGGGCAATTTGTGCGTCTTGATATGCGGCCTGAGCTTCAGCCCGTTCTTGTCGGCATGCGCCTGGGCGCGGGCAATGTTGGCTTCGGCGCGCGCGGCGTCGATGAGAATCGACGGCGTATCGAGGTCGTGGACGGTCGGCATCATCTTTCACCCCATGAGGAATCCGCGGGTTTTATGGCCCTGAAAATCCGCGATGTCACGCGGCCAGCGAAGCGGATCTGTGGTCCATGCGCCTAAGCGCAAGACCGGGCAGGGCGGCGAGATGGATCGACACCGCATCGACGTTCGGCTATGCGATTTGCCAGACAAATCGATACGAAGGGATCATGATCATGAAGCGCTCCGCCATCAACGACATCATCCGCGAAGCCGACGCTTTCATCCGCTCGTTCGGCTACATCATGCCGCCCTTCGCCTATTGGTCGCCGCAGGAGGCGAAGGCGCGCCAGGCCGACTCCGCGGCCGTGTTTACCTCGCGGCTCGGCTGGGACATCACCGATTACGGTCAGGAGAAGTTCAAGGAGCTCGGCCTGTTCCTGTTCACCGTTCGCAACGGCCGCTACGAGGACATGAAGAAGGGCATGGGCATGCTCTATGCCGAGAAAATCATGATCTCGCGCAAGGACCAGCTGTCGCCGATGCATCGCCACAACGTCAAGGCCGAGGACATCATCAACCGTGGCGGCGGCAAGCTGGTGCTGGAACTGTTCATGCATGACCGCGACGGCGGCATCGATCCCAAGGCCGAGGTTTCGGTGCCGGTCGACGGAACCATCCACAGGCTGCCTGCGGGCGGGCTCCTGAAGCTCGACCCGGGCCAAAGCGTCACGCTGCTGCCCGGCGTCTGGCATGCCTTTTGGGCCGAGGGCAAGGATGTGCTGATCGGCGAGGTCTCGACCGTCAACGACGATCTCACCGACAATGTGTTTCGCGAACCGATCGGCCGTTTTTCCAACATCGACGAAGACGTTGCCCCGATCCATCTGCTGGTGTCCGACTACGAGAAGTGGCTGGGGTAAAGGGCCGCTCCACGCCCTCGGCGACGCCAGTCACACGACCGTGTGACTAGTCGCACGGTCGAAAGTGGGTAGGCCGTATCGCCTACCTACTGCGATCCCTGTTCGACCGATCCTGCCGCTTCGTCCTTGAAGACGACCTTTGTGCCTTTTTGCACTTCGGAGGCGAGGTCTTCGGCATCCCAGTTGGTCAGCCTGATGCAACCATGCGAGAAGGTCTTTCCGATCTTGCCTGGGTCCGGAGTCCCGTGAATGCCGTAGCTATCGATGGACAAGTCGATCCAGACCGATCCCACCGGATTGTTTGGCCCGGCAGCGATCGTGAAGGGGCGCTTGCTCCTCACTCCCTTGAAGGCAAACTCGGGATCGTAATGATAGGCTGGGTGGTGCACCACGCGTTTGACCTCCGCCTGGCCACTCGGCGCGGGCTTCTCCTGACTTCCGATCGAGGCGGGGTACGTCGCAAGCACTTTGCCGGAAGGGTCAAGCACCCGAACCTGGCGAGCGCTCTTGTCGACCTCGACGCTCGCGATGTCTTGCGGCGGATCACCTCGGGTGACAGCTGGCACGAGCAGCTTTTGCCCCGCCCTCCTGAAGCCGATGCCGGGATTGAGCCGTTCAAGCAGTTGCTCGCTGATGTGGAAGCGCTCCGCCATCTTTTCCAGGGCATTGTGGTAGGCCAGCCTGGGCAGGCGGGCCATCCTCTCCATGCGCGCCGGAATTCGCCTGGTGAACGGCCCATGCACATCCTTGCGTGTCAAATCGTAGGTCTCAATCGCGGGGCGCGAGGAGGTCGCGACCAGCTTGTCCCATGTCTCGCGGGTGAGCTTGCCGTCGGCAGGCAATCCGTTGGCCGCTTGGAACGCACTGACTGCCCGGGTGAAGTTCTCTGCCTTGCGGCCATCGATCAGGCCTGGCGAGAAGCGTGCACGATCCAGGAGGATTTGCGCCTTCAGCACGGTCGCACTGACGCCTTTCGCTTCGCTGCCGTCAAATTGGGCGTTGTTGACGGCGGCCGCGTCCAGTTTTGCCGCCGCCGTTGCATCGCATGCGATGACGAGCATGGCGACCGCGACAAGAACGAGCCTGATCATGGAGGTCACACTCCCGTATGGGCACCTGCTTCTATGACGTCGCACGGCCGATCTGGTTCCATTTCCTGCAGTTGCGTCCGACTGCCGAGTGCCGTGCGCGCAGTGAACCCGGACCAGGAGCACCCGGCGGTGGCGCGGGTGCATTGTTGATAAGGGTCCGCCATCATCAAGATGAATGGCGACTCCCGTCAGCGCATGTGTTGGCTTCAGAACCGCAGAGACCGGAGCGACAACGGGCCAACGCCCGATTGAGTCCGTCTCCACAGGCTCGGTGACCGAGGAGAGCCAGGATGCAATTTCCTGCCCAGAAGAACAAAGGACCGGCTCAACCAGCCGAGGATGAGCGCCAGGCACGGCTTGAGAAAACAGCCAGGCTCAAGCAGCTTCGCTCCTATGCTTCCTGGCTTTCGTCTGACCCAAACGCCCAACTTCACGATGAGATAGACTGCTCCGTGCTGATC
>NZ_RZPI01000068.1:0-13222 GCF_003998715.1 Mesorhizobium sp. M7A.F.Ca.CA.002.15.2.1 | reverse complement strand
CCTTCATGCATCTCTTGCCTCCAGCGCGCGTCGACGGCCTCTCGGTCGACGCCGGCACCGTCTCGCAGGAAACCGCCATAGCCGGCGCCTTGCTCGGCGCGATCCCGCTTCTCTTGCTCGGGCTGGGCGGCGCCGTCTTCGCGCTGATCCTGCTTGGCCTGCTGTTTGCCGCATTCCGCGCCCTTTGCTTCAACCAGATCGAGGGCCAGACCGGCGACACGATCGGCGCCTTGCAGCAGGCAAGCGAGATCGCGGTGCTGCTCGTCGCTTCCGTAGCGCTTTCCTGATCCCTTTGGCCTGATTCTCGCGGCCTGATTCCTTTTCGGAGACTTTGCCCCCATGCCCTTCAAATCCCTTAGTGAATTGCGCGCCGCCTGCCTCGACCTGCCGGCTGGCAGCGATGCCGCGGCCAATGCGGTCGCCCGCCGCCAGGACACGCTGACCAAGCCGCAAGGCAGCCTCGGCCGGCTCGAGACCATCGCCGCGTGGCTGGCGCGCTGGCAGGGCCGCGACATGCCGAAACTCGACCGCGTCAAGGTTTTCGTCTTCGCCGGCAACCACGGCGTCACCGCGCAAGGTGTGTCGGCCTATCCCTCGGAAGTCACCGTGCAGATGGTGGCGAATTTCGCTGGCGGCGGTGCCGCCATCAACCAGCTTGCCCGCATGGCCGGCGCCGAACTCGACGTCATCCCGCTCGATCTCGACCATCCGACCGGCGACTTCACCCAAGGTCCGGCAATGGACGAAGCGGCCTTTCTGGCGGCGGTCTCGGCCGGCTATGATGCGGTGACGAAGGATCTGGACCTTATCTGCTTCGGCGAAATGGGTATCGGCAACACCACGCCGGCAGCGGCCGTTTCAGCAGCCCTGTTCGGCGGCGGCGCGGAAAAGTGGACAGGGCGCGGCACCGGCGTCGATGACGCCGGCTTGAAGCGCAAGGTGGTCGCCATCGAAGCCGGCCTGAAGCGCCATGCCGCAGCCCTCGCCGACCCGCTTGCTATCGCTGCCGTGCTCGGCGGACGCGAACTGGCCGCCATCTTCGGCGCCACGCTCGCCGCCCGACATCTCGGCATACCCGTGCTGCTCGACGGCTTCGTCTGCACCGCCGCCGCAGCCCCGCTGTCGAAGCTGCACCCGACCGGCCTCGCCCACACCATCGCAGCCCATGTCTCCGCTGAGTCAGGCCATCGCGGCCTGCTCGAAGCGCTCGGCCTGCCGCCGCTGCTCGACCTCGGCATGCGGCTCGGCGAAGGCTCCGGCGCCTGCCTCGCCGTCAACATCGTCCGCTCGGCGCTGGAGTGCCATGCCCGCATGGCGAGTTTTGCCGAGGCTGGCGTTTCGGAGAAGTAATTATTCATTCCCCGTATCGGCCGACAAAGATGCCGTTGTCACGACAAAGGAGGCATCTTACCGTAACGGCGATTCTCAAATAGATTTTTGTGGATGAAGAAATTTCATCCTGCCGCAGCTGCGGTGTTATCGCCGGGGCGGTCGCTGTTGTGTTCCGTCACAGCAGCTATTCAAGTCATGGCCCGATCGACACCGGCATTTTCGTTGTCTTCCTGGTCTTCTTCTGGTGGCCCATCAGCGATTTCTCCGGGGGAAAAGACGGAATTGGCGCCAGCGATGCTGCAGCCGGGGAAAAGAGCCTTGCTTTTCGATTCGGCCGGTTTCTGAGCCGCATTTTTCAACTCGGCTAAATCGCCACAAGATCCGGATAGCGCGTTTGAAGAATCACGGTCGGACAGCCTTGCCCGAGATGCGCCAAACGCGTCTCGCTTTCAGGGTCTTTCCACCAACTCTTCTAGGAATTTGGTGGGTGCGCACAGGATTGAACTGTGGACCCGCTGATTAAGAGTCAGCTGCTCTACCAACTGAGCTACGCACCCACTCGGCCGGCAAAAACCGGCGTTGGCGGGCATATAGCCGCCACCATCGGTCCTGTCCAGCCCTGCCGGAATCATTTCCCGACAAATCGACCGAGCATGCGTTCGATCAAACGAACAGCTTGCCCTCCGCCACCTTGATTGCGTTGCCGCCGATGCGCGCCGAGGCCAGTTTTCCGCCTTGCACGGTCAGTTCGAGGCGGATGCGCGATGGCCGGCCCATCTCCAGCCCCTGCTCGATCCACAGCTGTGAAATGCCATCGGTCGGCGCGTCGAAATGCATGATGGCGCCGGCAAAGGCGGCTGCCGCCGAGCCGGTCGCCGGATCCTCATAGGAAGGCGTGCCAGGCACGATCATGCGCACATGGAAGGCGCTTTCGTGGTTCACCGTCTCGCGGCAGTAGACATAGGGGCTGGCGAAGGCCCATTCGCTCTTGCGCGGCGCCAGTTCCGACCAGGCCTGGTTGTCCAGCCGGATGCGACCCGCCGCCTCGAGATTGGCAACCGGGATGGTGACATAGGGCACGCCCGCCGACCAGAACGCGACGCGGTGATTCTCGAAGCCGATCTCATGCGGCGTCAACCCAAGCGCGGCACCGATCGCCTCCGGATCGGCATCGAGCTTCAGCGGCTCCGGCAGCTTGGCCAGGTCGAACTCGGCAAAAGTGTTGCCGTCATGCTTGCTGACGGCGCACCGCACCGGACCGATGTTTTCCTCCAGCACGAAGATGCCGGCGCCGCCCTCTTCCGCCAGTTCGGCCAGCGCGATCGCGGCGCCGACCGTCGGATGGCCGGCGAACGGCATTTCATAGTCGGGCGTGAAGATGCGGATGCGGTTTTTGTGCTTGGGATTGGCCGGCGGCAGGACGAACACCGATTCGGACAGGTTGAATTCGCGCGCGATGGCCTGCATCGCGGCCGTGTCCAATCCCTTGCTGTCGAGCACGACGGCCAAAGGATTGCCGGCCAGTCGCTCGGTCGTAAACACATCGTAAAGCAAGTAATTCCGGGTTTTCATTCCTGCCTCAATCCCAACATGGGCGAAATTTAATTTGATATTTGAACCGGTAAGCCTGATCTGTGCACAGATAGGGACATTGCGCATTATAGGGGTCCAGCGTGGACCAGATTGTCAATCTGCCAAAGACGGAATCGGATTCCGCCATCGAGACGGCGCTTGGGCTCGACCAGACAGGCCGGCGCAGATCGCGCCGTCGTGGGTGGCTCTATGCGTTGCTGGCGCTGATCGTGCTCGCCGCCGCGCTTGGCCTCTATCAATGGTATGCGGGCTCGCCGGCCAGGATTGACTACACCACAGTGCCTGCCGCCAAGGCCGACCTCACCGTCGCGGTGTCGGCGACCGGCACGTTGCAGCCACTCACCCAGGTCGATATTTCAAGCGAACTGTCCGGCATCATCCGCTCGGTCTCGGCCGAGGAGAACCAGCAGGTCAAGAAGGGTGACGTGCTGGCGACACTCGACACGGTGAAACTCGAAGTCCAGATCGAGCGCGCCGAAGCTTCGGCCAAGGCCGCCGCCGCCAATGTCGAGGACGCCACGGTTACGCTGGCCGAAAACGAGAAGGCGCTGGTGCGCGCCGCCGAACTGACCAGGCGCGGCATGGCGACCGACCAGTCGCTTGAAGCGGCAACCGCCACGCGCGACCGTTCCAAGGCAGCTCTCGACAGTGCGCAGGCCAACCTCGCCATCGCCCAGGCCGACCTCAAGGCGCAGCAGACCGACCTTGCCAAGAGCACAATCTATGCGCCGATCGACGGCATCGTTTTGACGCGCTCGGTCGATCCCGGCCAGACGGTCGCCTCCTCGCTGCAGGCGCCGGTGCTGTTCATCATCGCCGCCGATCTCAGGAACATGGAACTGGTGGCGGCGGTCGACGAGGCCGACATCGGTGCGGTCAAATCCGGCCAGCATGCCCGCTTCACCGTCGATGCCTTCCCCGAGCGGCCGTTCGATGCCGAGATCCGCGACATCTCCTATGCCTCGGTCACCACCGACGGCGTCGTCACCTACAATGCGCGGCTCGAGGTCGACAACAACGAGCTGCTGCTGCGGCCCGGCATGACCGCCACCGTTTCGGTCGTCACCAAGCAGGCCAAGGACGTGCTCACCGTGCCGGCCACCGCCTTCCGCTTTCGCCCGGTCCAGCAGGCCGCACGCGGCTGGAGCCTCAGCGACCTGTTCACCGGCCGCATGGGCCGCCCCGGCGGCAACCGCCAGCGCCAGGCCGCCACAGTGCCCACCGACGGCTCGCGCACGCTCTATGTGCTGGAGAACGGGCGTCCGCACCCGGTCAACGTCAAGATCGGCTCGACCGACGGCGAACTGACCGAGATCATTTCTGGCCTCGACGAAGGCGCACAGGTCATCACCGCGTCGCAGCAGCGGAGCTGATACCGTGGCTGCCGGTGCTGCCCTCATCACCTTCGACAAGGTCTGGAAGAGCTATGGCCAGGGCGAGGCCAAGGTGCATGCGCTGGCCGGCGTCGATCTTGCCATCCGGCGTGGCGAATTCGTCGCCATCATGGGGCCGTCCGGCTCCGGCAAGTCGACGGCGATGAACATCATCGGCTGCCTCGACACGCCGACGGCCGGAACCTATTCCTTCATGAGCATCGACGCCGGCCGCCTCGACCGCAACCGCCGCGCCATGCTGCGCAACCTCTATGTCGGCTTCGTCTTCCAGGGTTACAATCTGCTGGCCCGCACCACGGCGGCCGAAAATGTCGAACTGCCGCTGATCTATCGCGGCGTGGCCGCCCGCGAGCGCCGCGACCTTGCCATGCAGGCCCTGGCGGAGGTCGGCCTTGTCGGCCGCGAGCACCACACGCCGGCCGAACTGTCCGGCGGCCAGCAGCAGCGCGTGGCGATCGCGCGCGCCATCGTCACGCGCCCGACGCTGCTCGTCGCCGACGAGCCGACCGGCAACCTCGACACCGCCCGCACGCACGAGATCATGGAGTTGCTGACGCGGCTCAACAAGGAGCTTGGCCTGACCATCGCCATGGTCACCCACGAGGCCGACGTCGCCGACTATGCCGAACGCACCATCCGCTTCCTCGACGGCCACGTCGCCTCCGATTCCAGGAAGCTGGAGATCGCACAACCATGATCTGGGAAACCGTCCGCCTGTCGCTGCGCTCGATCCGCCGCAACGTGCTGCGCTCGTTCCTGACCTTGCTCGGCATCGTCATCGGCGTTGCCGCCGTCATTGCCATGCTCACCATCGGGTCGGGCACCACGCAGAAGGTCAAGGCCGACATCTCCAAGCTCGGCAGCAATCTGCTGGTCGTCCGCTCCGGTCGCCCGGCCGGTCCCGGTGGCCCGGGCGGGCTCGACCAGGTGGTGCGTCCGCTGGCCGAAAAGGAGCTGGCGGCGCTGGTTGCGCATCTGACTGGCGCCCGCGCCATTTCGCCGGCTTCGCAAAAGCAGGTCCGGGTCATCTTCGGCACCGAGAGCCTGACCTCGGGCGTCACCGGCACCGACAGCGCCTATCTCGATGCGCGCGACTGGAAACTGGTGTCGGGCCGCCCGTTCAGCGATTCCGAAACCCGCTCGGGCACAGGCGTGTGCCTGATCGGCGAGACGGTGCGCCAACAATTCTTCGGCGCTGGCGATCCCGAGGGCGAGATCATCCGCGTCAACCGCACCTCCTGCAAGATCATCGGCCTGCTCGAGCCCAAGGGCTATACCGGCTTCGGTCAGGATCAGGACAATGTCGTGCTGATGCCGCTGCACGCCTACCAGCGCCGCATCGCCGGCAACCGCGACATCGACAACATCTACATCGCCGCCGATGACCGCACGCCGACCAGCGAGTTGCAGCCGCGCGTCGAGGACATTCTGCGCGACGCCAGACGCATCACGCCCGATCGTGAAAGCGATTTCGCCATCCGCGACATGACCCAGATCGCCGACGCCATGGCCAGCGCCACCACCACCATGACCGGCATGCTGGGCGCCGTCGCCGGCGTCAGCCTGCTGGTCGGCGGCATCGGCATCATGAACATCATGCTGGTGTCGGTCACCGAACGCACCCGCGAGATCGGCATCAGGCTCGCCATCGGCGCGCATGAAAAGCACATCCTCATCCAGTTCCTGGTCGAGGCGACGGTGCTGTCGCTGCTCGGCGGCATTATCGGCATCCTGATCGGGCTGGCGCTGGCCGGCCTCGCCGCGGTGACGCTGACCATCCCGTTTGCGCCGAGCCCGGCGGTGATCCTGCTCGCCGTCGGCTTTTCCGCCCTGATCGGCATGGTGTTCGGCTTCTTCCCGGCGCTGCGCGGCGCCAGGCTCGACCCGATCGACGCACTTAGGCACGAATAGGGCAACCGGCCGAAACGCGGCCGGCGCTCAGACCGGTTTTGCACAGCCTTAGACGTTTCCACCCTACCCGCCACTGTCGCCGCGCCGTTCATGATGCTAGGGCAATTCACGCTTGGGTGGAGGAATAGCTAATGAGCAAGAAGGCACGACTGATCCTGACGATGGTCGTCATCGAGGCCGTCCTTGCAGGCATCTGGTGGTATCGCGCCCGCTTCGGCATGGCCAATCCCGATCGCGTCACAGCCGATTTTCAGGCAGTCGTCGGCCAGACCATGGGAATGGCGATGGGCGGTTTGCTCGGCATCGGCTTCATCCTGTTCCTCGTCGCCGCCCGCAACGATCGCAACGCGGCACAGAACAAGACGCGCCCTTAACTCCCGTTTGCGAAATGCCACTCGATCAGCGGCTTCATGTGCGGTGACAGGCCGACCGGCAGGTCGGCGGCATGGCGGATGATCACTGGCCCGTCGATCTCCGGCTCGGTTTCGGTGGCGACGAAGGCTGAGATGCGCTGGGCGATCTCGTCGGCGGGCGCCGCCGCGTGGTAGCGGCGGAAGATCACCGTGCCGCTGTTGGTCGACATGGCGTGGTAGCGTTTGCCGCGTTCCGCGGCTGACAGGTCAAGACCGGTTTCCTCGCGCACTTCGCGGATCATGTTGAAATCGACATCGACCAGGCCATCGCGAAAATCGACCGGCTCGAATGAGCCGGCGGCAAAATAGACGCGGCCGGCGTTGACCGTGTGCGGACCCATGCGGATCGCCACCAGCGCATTGTCGGCAGCCACCAGCATGGCATGGGCATAGGCATGCTCGGCGCCCGAATTCTCGCGCCGCTTCCGCCACAGCATGAAAGTCGAATAGTTGACCGCATGGCAGCGGCCGGCGAGACGGTTGTCGCGGTAGGCAAGCTGCGACAGCAGCACCACCATGCCGTCGAACAGCGCCGGATTGGCAGCGATTTCGTGCTGCCAGTTCTCGGCGATCGCCTCTGCATTGTCCCTTGCGAACGGGTGCGGACCGGGATCGAGCCGGACGTCGATGGCGTCGACCGGCAGGATGACGTTGCGTGGCAGGTCGAAACTCATGCGTCAGGTCATGTCCAGCGTGATCGCCACCGGGCAATGGTCCGACGCCTTCGGCCGGTCCCAGCCGGCACGCGGAAAGCGGTCGACCTCCTGCCCCGGCGGAAAAATGGTGCGCCAGGGCTGGCCGTTGCGGATGATGTCGGGAACAGCCGTCGCGTTGCTGGCGGCGAGCCCCTTCGACAGCAGGATGTAGTCGAGCTGGCACAGATGCCGCTCTTCCGGTCCGCGCGTGTGGTAGAAACTCCAGCGGTTCATCTCCGGCCGCCGCTCGACGACGTTTTCGCAGAAGCCGCCGGCCGTCAGCACGTTGATGCAGGACAGGGCTTCGTCGACCACCTCGAAGCGATAGCCGTCGATCGCATCGCCGGCCACCTTCACACGCTGGCGGTAATCGTTCATGTCGCCGCAGATTGCCCAGCGTTTGTCGGCGGCATAGTCCTTGCCGAAGCGCTCCTCGATGATGCGCCGCACGGCCTGCGCCTCCGCGATGCGCACCGGCATCGTCGCCTCGCGCCCGTCGAGCCCGTTGCGCGGCGAACCCATCGACTTGAAATGCACGAGATAGAGCGTCAGCGGCACGCCGCCCACGGTGACGTCGATCTCCAGGCAGTCGCGCCGGAAAATGCGCTCATTGGCCTGATTGCCCAGTGCCTCGAGTTCCGGCGTGTGCAGCCCGAACTGCTCGTAGGTGACATAGGCGTGGCTGGTCATGCGCACGAATTCGATCGGCTGGCCCTGGGCGGTCTCATTGCGCATCATCACGGCAACGTCGATGCCGCGTGAATCATTGCCCGATGTGGTGTATTTCTGCCGGTAGCCCTGCCCCACCATCTTGAACAGATAGCCATATTCGAAGGCCTTCAGCGCCTCGATGTTGTCGACCTCCTGCATGCAGATGATGTCGGCCCGGGTGGCAGCGATTGCCAGCGCCGTCAGCTGGCGCGTGTCGTCGGATTGGGCGATGGCGCGGGCCTGCTCCAGCATCCTGTATTCCGCCTCGCTCTGGATATCGAACAGCGCCAGCGTTCGATCCTCGTTGAGCTGGTTGCGATAGCCGGAATAATCGAACCTGTTCATCAGGTTCTCGACATTGAAGGTGGCAAGGCGCAGCGACATGCCATGACCTTTGCCCGCAAGTGCTTCGGAAAACAAGCGCGCAGGATCACCATCTGAGATCGATTGGTCTTGGGCGCGTTCGCGTCATGGTTGACGGAACCTTTCCGTTCATCCGCCGTTCAGATGCAAACATCCATTGTTGCCCCATTCCTCGGGTGGGCGTGGGGCCTGTAACTCTTGGAGAGTGCAATGAATTCGCTCTTTTCTTCCACGGTCAAATCGGGGCTGCTAGCCCTGGGTATCCTCTCCGGCGTCACGGCACCGTCCGCCGCCGGCCCGATCATGCAACCGGACCTGTCGATTCCCACCAGCACCGCGGCGCCGAATGTCACGCCGGTCCGCGACAGCTGGGCGGGCGGCAACAACAACCGTCAGTTCAACAACGACAATTGGAGATGGCGCCGGTCGGGCAATTGGGACGGCGGCCGTCGGCACTGGCACGGCGGCGGCGGTCACTGGAATGGTGGAGACAACTGGCGTTGGCGCCATGGTCGCCATCACTATCGCGGCGGCCGTTACTACGATGATGGCGCGAGTGCCGCGATCCTGGGCCTTGGCCTGGGGCTTGGCCTCGGCAGCATGTACAACAACTACGACTACTATGACCGGCCGGCGCCGCGCCGCTACTACCGCGCGGGACGGCTTTCGAGCGCCCATGTCCAATGGTGCTACAACCGCTACCGGTCGTACCGGGCCTACGACAACACGTTCCAGCCCTACAACGGCCCGCGCCAGCAGTGCTACTCACCCTATTGATGGGCTGGCCCTGTAGCTGAGCTGACCGACAGAATGAAAAAACGGCGCCACGTGGCGCCGTTTCTTGTTCATGGAAGCTGCTATTTTCGAGCGCTTGTGGATTTCGCTCAGTTCTTCGCCTTGTCGACCAGCTTGTTTTTGGAAATCCACGGCATCATCGCGCGCAGCTTGGCGCCGACTTCCTCGATCTGGTGGCTGTCATTGTTGCGGCGGATGCCCTTGAAGCGGGACATGCCGGCGCGGTACTCCTGCATCCACTCCGAGGTGAATTTGCCGGTCTGGATGTCCTTCAGCACGCGCTTCATCTCGGCCTTGGTCTCGGCGGTGATGATGCGCGGACCCGAGACATATTCGCCCCATTCGGCGGTGTTCGAGATCGAGTAGTTCATGTTGGCGATGCCGCCTTCATAGATCAGGTCGACGATCAGCTTGACCTCGTGCAGGCACTCGAAATAGGCCATCTCAGGCGCGTAGCCGGCTTCCACCAGCGTCTCGAAACCGGCCCGGATCAGCTCGACCAGGCCGCCGCACAGCACGACCTGCTCGCCGAACAGATCGGTCTCGCATTCCTCGCGGAAATTGGTCTCGATGATACCCGAACGGCCGCCGCCGACGCCGCAGGCGTAGGACAGGGCCAGGTCGAGCGCATTGCCCGAGGCATCCTGGTTGACGGCGACCAGGCACGGCACGCCGCCGCCCTTCTGGTATTCGCCGCGCACCGTGTGGCCGGGGCCCTTCGGGGCAATCATGACGACGTCGACCGTCGACTTCGGCTCGATCAGGCCGAAATGCACGTTGAGGCCGTGCGCGAAGGCGATAGCGGCACCATCGCGGATGTTCGGGGCGATCTCGTTCTTGTAGATGTCGGCCTGCAGTTCGTCCGGCGTTGCCATCATCATCAGGTCGGCCCACTTGGCCGCGTCCGCCACGCTCATCACCTTGAGACCGTCGGCCTCGACCTTCTTGGCGGTTGCCGAGCCGGCCTTGAGGCCGATTGCGATCTCCTTGGCGCCGGAATCCTTGAGGTTGAGCGCATGCGCCCTGCCCTGGCTGCCATAGCCGATGATGGCGACCTTCTTGCCCTTGATCAGATTGAGATCGGCATCACGATCGTAATAGACGCGCATTTTGTCTTCCTTCCCGTTTATAAATCAGAGCATGATGCCGAAAAGTGTGAAGCGGTTTTCGGACGACATCATGCTCTATCTTCTTGATTTAGAGACGAATTCAGATTTCAGGTCGACTTGACCTGAAATCATCCGGCTCTAGGGCCTTGCGGCCGGTTGTTGCTCCATGAAGAGCGAGAAACTGCTGCGTCGCCCGCGCGGCATCGCCGCCGATCGCCGCCTCAGTCAATTCCAGCCGGTCGCCGAGCAGCAGACGGATCTGCACATCGCGGGCGACCAGCCCGAAAAAGGTGCGAAACGCCGTCTCGGCATCCGCGAAATCCAAAAGCCCGGTCCGTCGGCCGGCCTCGAGCACCGGCTTCAGCCGCTTGGCCAATGCGAAGCGGCCGTTCTCCAGCACCACGGCGCCGAGATTGTCCTTGCCGGAGCCCGCATGGCTGACCGCCACCCGATTGAGCGCGATCGACGTGTCGCTGGAAATCACCTTGAGCCAATCCGAGGCGAAGCGCTCGAGGCTCGCGGTCAGCGAGGCAAGATCGAGCCCCTTGCGGTCGACCGGTGCCACCCGCACTTTCGAGGCCTGCCATTGCACCGTCGCTGTCAGCAGCCCGTCGCGGTCGCCGAACCATTTGTAGAGCGTTTCCTTGGAACAGCTGGCGCGGCGCGCCACGGCGGTCATGGTCAGCTGGTCGCCCTCTTCGACCAGCAGCCGCAACGCCGCGTCGAGCACGGCCTTCTGCCGCTCTGTCAGCGCTTCGCTGGTGTCGATGTCAGGCACGATGTGCAACACGCTCTTCTCTCGAAAGGTCGGCATTCCCGATAGGCCGTACCGTACGTTACGGTTCGGCATATTGCGCGATCCGAGGCCGTGCGCAAGAGGACGAGAGCAAAATATCTGCAAAAATGGACAGGCGCTGGCGCGACAGGCTCGCTTAATCGCTGGCTGGCGGATGGCGCAACCGTCCAAGCAGTGCCGAGACCATGGTCAGCTCATCCGCCGACAGTTTGGCGCCAACCAGTTCGGCGATCGAGCGTCCGTACACAGCCCACATCTGGCGGCGTATGTCTCGCCCCTTGGCCGCGATGCGGATGGTCTGGCCACGGCCGTCATCGGCCACCGGCAGTTTCTCGACGAGCCCATCGGCCTCGAGCCGGGCCAGCAGGCGCGAAATGTTGTATTGGGCGAACAGCGTGCGCTCGATGAGCTGGAACGGCCGCAGCCCGCCCTCGCCCGCCTCGGCGAGTTCATGCAGCACGTCGTACCAGGCAAGTGGGGGCAGACCGGCGGCCTTCAACGCCTCTTCGGCGCTCTCCATCAACTGGCGCGATACGCGCATCAGGCGAGCCCAGGCCTTGATGGCTTCGGGCGAAGGCGCGGCTTTCTCGGTCATGGCGCACCTTAGACGATAGATGCAATTGCATCAAGCTTGACGATCAATGCATATGCATCTACATAGATGCAATTGCATTAATCAGGGAAAGCCAATCCGATGAAACACGAAATCTGCAAACGCGCCGACAAGCTCATTCTCGTCAGCCATCACCTCTGCCCCTATGTGCAGCGCGCCGCGATTTCGCTGGCCGAAAAGGGCGTGCCGTTCGAACGCGTCGATATCGACCTCGCCAACAAGCCGGACTGGTTCAAGGCGATCTCGCCGCTCGGCAAAGTGCCGCTGCTGCGCGTGCAGCGGAATGGCGAGGAAACGGTGATCTTCGAATCGGCCGTCATCCTGGAATTCCTCGAAGAGACGCAGGCCAATCCCCTCCACCCGGCCGAGCCCTATGCCCGCGCCCGGCATCGCGCCTGGATCGAGTTCGGTTCGGCAACCCTCAATGCCATCAGCCGGTTCTATTCAACATCGACCGAGGCCGGCTTCCTTGACGAATCCAGCGCGCTGTCCGCCATGTTCGACCGTCTCGAAGCCGAGTTGGCGGACGAGCCTGGCGGCCCCTGGTTCGCCAGCAAGCACTTCTCGCTGGTCGACGCCGTTTACGGTCCGGTCTTCCGCTATCTCGATGTCTTCGACCGGATCGGTGATTTCGGCATTCTTGACCGAAAGCCCCTCGTCCGCGCATGGCGCCGGGCGTTGAGTGAACGCCCGTCGATCAGGCAAGCCGTGGCGCCGGACTACCCGCAGCGCCTGCATGCCTTCCTGCGGGCAAAGGGATCGTACCTTTCGAGCCTCATTGGCCAAAACGATCCGGCCACCGCGCTTCGACCAGTCCTATCCGCTTGAACGGATCGATTACGGTGCCGGCCACCATCGAGGCGAGAAACTGCGGCGCCGGCGGGATTTTTGCCACCGTCGCCACCAGCCTGTCGCGGATGAAGGGCAGCGCCACCGAATCCGACTGGTAGAACGGCGTGAACGCCAGCGACAGCGCCTGGAAGATGCGGACATGCCAGCGCCGCGCCCTCGCATAGGCTTCAAGTGCCGCTTCGACACTGTCCGTCCGCGCCAGCGCATGGCTGAGCGCCGCGGCGTCGAGCAGCGCCATATTGGCCCCTTGCCCGAGCTGCGGGCTGGTCGAGTGCGCCGCGTCGCCGATGATGGCCAGCCGCCGCCCAACCGGCCGCTTCATCGTGTGGTGGCCATAGCGCGCCAGCGAGAGCTGGTCGAAACTGTCGATCTGGCTGACATACGCCTCGCTCTGCGGCCACAGCCGGATCACCCTCTCCTTCCAGGCATCCAGGCCCCGGACGCGCACCTCATCGGCGTCCGACGGCTTCAGGCTCCAGAAGAAGGCCGCCATCTTTTCAGCGCCCGGCTGCGGCCGGCCGATCGGCAGCACGCCGATCATCACGCTCGCTCTGTCGTAGCGTTGCAGCAGCGCGCGCTCATCGAAACCGTCGCCGCGCCAGCCAAGCGAGGCCCAGAACGCGCCATAGGTGAGCGGTCGTGGCT
>NZ_RZPI01000689.1:0-2872 GCF_003998715.1 Mesorhizobium sp. M7A.F.Ca.CA.002.15.2.1 | reverse complement strand
GTTCTTCTGTACCTTGCCCATGGTGTTGCGCGGCAGTTCATCGACGAAGATCACCCGCTTCGGATGCTTGTATTTCGCCACCCGTCCGGCGATGGCACCGAGAATTTCGGCGCCGGTGATCCGCGAAGACGGCGCCCGCACGACGATGGCGGTGACGCCTTCGCCGAAATCCGGATGGGCAACGCCGATGACGGCGCTTTCGCTAACCCCGTCGAGCGCATCGATCTCGCTTTCGAGTTCCTTCGGATAGATATTGTAGCCGCCCGATATGATCAGGTCCTTGCCGCGGCCGACGATGTGGACGTAACCGTCGGCGTCGATCGTGCCGAGATCGCCGGTGATGAAAAAACCGCCGGCGCGGAATTCCGCCTTGGTCTTCTCCGGCATGCGCCAATAGCCGCCGAAGACGTTTGGGCCCTTCACCTCGATCATGCCGACCTCGCCCTGCGCAAGCGCTGCGCCACTGTCTGGATCGGCGATGCGAAGCGTGACGCCGGGCAAGGGCAAACCGACGGTCCCGGCGCGCCGCTCGCCCTCATAGGGGTTCGAGGTGTTCATGTTGGTCTCGGTCATGCCGTAGCGTTCGAGGATCGCGTGGCCGGTGCGCTCGCGCCAGGCCTTGTGCGTCTCGGCCAGCAGCGGAGCCGACCCGGAAATGAACACACGGATGTTTTTCGCCGCCTCATGGTCCAGCCCCTCATCCTGCAGCAGGCGCACGTAGAAGGTCGGCACCCCCATCAAGGCCGTGGCACGCGGCAGCAGCGAGACGATGCGGGCCGGATCGAACTTCTGCTCGAACAGCATCGAGGCGCCGGCCATCAGGACGACGTTGGTGGCGACGAACAGGCCGTGCGTGTGGAAGATCGGCAATGCGTGGATCAGCACGTCGTCTCCGGTGAAACGCCAGTGCTCGACCAGCACGCGCGCGTTCGAAGCAAGGTTCTCGTGGCTGAGCATGGCGCCTTTCGAACGACCGGTGGTTCCCGACGTGTAGAGGATTGCCGCGAGGTCATCCGGCCCGCGCGCCACGTCATGAAAATCCGTCGGCAGCCGCGAGGCCTGCTCGGTCAGCGATCCCCGGCCATCGCGGCCGAGCGTGACGGTGACGGCGCCCGTCTTTTCCGCCAGCGCGCCGATGTCGGCCGCTCTTGCCGGATCGCAGACGACCAGGCGTGGTTCCGCGTCGCCGAAGAAATACTCCAGCTCAGCCAGCGTGTAGGCGGTGTTGAGCGGCAGGAAGACGGCGCCGGCGCGCAGGCAGGCGAGATAGAGCATGACCGCTTCCGGGCTCTTCTCGACCTGCACGGCAACGCGGTCACCGGGCTCGACATCCAGTTGCAGGAGCGCATGCGCAAGCTGCGCCGAGCGGGCCAGCATATCGCCATAGGTGATCGAGCGGCCATCATCGGTTTCCATCAGCAAGCGCGCTGGCGCCGGCATCCGGGACCGGAACGCATCGAACAGATGATTGCTCATGAAGACTTCCCTGGGGTGCTGCGGCGCTGAGCATGCGCCTGTCGCGGCATGCCTCGGCGGCGAGAGTTCGCGGTTCTTGGCCGCGCCGTCAAGCCCGCCGACAGCGGTTCACGCCGGCCGCGCCGACGCAGGTTGCGTGCAAGAAACGAGCACAAGAGACCCGCCAGGAAACGACTGCTATCGCCGAGCGCGTTTGCCGGCGATTTCTTTCGTTTCCTCGTCCTGCTCGAAGCGCTTCATGCACATGGCCGCAGTCAACCGGTAGTGGTTGAGCAGGGCCTCGACGGCACCGTCGGCATTGCCGTCGAGGGCACATTCGGCGATCAGACGATGCTCGCCGAAATCGTCGCGCTGGACGCCTTCGCCATCATTGGCCATTTGCCGGTAGCGATAGGCGTGATCGGAGAGCTGGTCGCAAAAGCCCACCAGCCATTGCGACCGGCAGGCCGAAATCAGCACCCTGTGGAAGATGCGATGCAGCCTCTCCCAATCGGGATTGAGCGAGAAGAGATTCTGCGGTGCCAGACGTGACGCGCGTCCCAGGCGATGCAGCGCCAGCACGAGCTGTTCTTCCCATTCGGCGGTGCGGTGGGTGATGGATTCGCGAAGCGCTCGCTCCTCGAGCCAGCAGCGGGTGCGCGTCAGCTCCTCGAGTTCCGAGGCGCTGACCGGCATGATGAAGAAGCCGCGCTGGTCGTGCCGGCCGAGAAGCCCTTCCGAGGCGAGGCGATTGAGGGCTTCGCGGACAGGCGAGGCGCCGGCTCCATATTTGGAGACCACCCACTCGACCCGCAGCTTGCTCTCGGCTTCAAGGACACCGCCGAGAAGATCGTCCCGCAATTGCTGATAGACCGTAGTGGCAAGCGTGCTCTTCGGTCCGGCAGCGTCGTCGTTCAGATTGGCAGCTCCGTATGTCAAAGCGACTCCTTGTCCCCAGGACTTGTCCCGGGCGATCCGAAAGCATTCGCCTTCTCGTACTTGTACCATACAGGGCGAAGATTCGCCTGCTCAAGCAGAAGATCACGTTATTGTACTTTAGCACAAAGGAATATGCGGCATTTCGGAGTTCAATGCTGTAATTCCGCGCTTTTTCACAACCTGCGGGCACTTAACATGTTTTGTATGCACGCAGGAGAACCTGTTCTTTTTGTTCTTTTGTATTCGTGCGAGATCAACTGTCTGCTTTGGGCATAGACGACGGAGCTGAAAACCGAATCAGGCAATCGCTCACATCCGATGCCGTTGCCCCAAAAGCTTCACAAACCCGCCCGGCACCAGAACCTTAGCCGGCATGCAGGGCTGACGCGGGAACACTGCTGGTCAATCGGCTGCCTTATCGGCTGCCGTCCTGATCGCCTGGATGTTCTGCCGATAAGCCTCGACGCTGCCGCCTTTG
>NZ_RZPI01000688.1:0-2876 GCF_003998715.1 Mesorhizobium sp. M7A.F.Ca.CA.002.15.2.1 | reverse complement strand
GCTCAGCTCTCCCTGGCCAAGATCAAGCGCGCTGATTTTGCCGGTCATGGGTCATTTCTCCTCGTTGCGCGGCATCTTGTCGCCAAATTCCGATAATTCTTGGCAAGCCGTCAAACCTTTGTCGCCAAACAGCGGTCATCTGCTACCATAGTCGTAAAAGCATTCGACGGGAGGGACGTGCGTCATGGCCAGCGTGAAATCCGCGAGCAAGCCGAAGAAAAAAGCCACGGCAGCGCTTAAAGCGGAGGAAAGGCCAGCCAGGCTTGCAGACTATCTGCTCGCCCGCGCGCCAGCTGAAGACATTGCTCCCTACGATGTGGCCGACCTGGAGCGGGCTGCCGATCTCGCCGGCCAGGCAGTCGCCACTCACAGGAAAGGCGAGTGCGTCGTCGCCGTCGATGCCGATTCGGGCGTTGTGCGAGACGGCCGCCCGATGACGGTTGTCACGGTCGTCAACGACAACATGCCGTTCCTGTTCGATTCCATCCTCGGCGAGATCACCGAGACATCGGGCGAACCGACCCTGGTCACCCATCCGGTTATCGTCGTGCGCCACGGCAAGGGCGGCGTGGAAGAAATCCTCGGCGACGGCAATTTCGCCAAGGACGATGGCAGCCACGACCGGCTGAGCGTCATCCATGTCCACATCCCGCGGCTGACATCCGAGCAGGCGAGCGGATTGAGCGAGCGGCTGCGCAAGATCCTTGGCCAGGTTCATGCCGCCGTTCACGACTGGAGGCCAATGCTGGCCCGCCTCGATCAGGCGATCTCGGAATTCCGCTATACGGCCGTGCCGCTCGACAAGAAGAGCGTTGCCGAGGCTCTCGCCTTCCTGGAGTGGCTGCGCGACGACAATTTCACCTTCCTTGGCATGCGCGAGTTCAAATACACCGGCGGCGAGGAAAGCGGCACGCTGGAGCGCGCTGAAAAGCCTGGCCTCGGCATCCTGTCCGATCCCGACGTGCTGGTGCTCAGGCGCGGCACCGAAGCGGTAACGACGACGCCGGAGATCCGCGCCTTCCTGCATGGGCCGGAGCCGCTGATCGTCACCAAGGCCAATGCCAAGTCGTCCGTGCACCGCCGCATCTATCTCGATTACATCGGCATCAAGACCTACACCGCCAAGGGTACGCTCGCGGGCGAATTGCGCATCGTCGGCCTGTTCACCTCGACCGCCTACACGCGCTCGGTGATGAAGATCCCGTATCTCAGGTCCAAGGCCGAAACCATCATCGCCAAGTCCGGCTTCGACCGGCACGATCATTCCGGCAAGGCGCTGATCAACGTGCTGGAAAGCTATCCGCGCGACGAGCTGTTCCAGGTGCCGGTGCCGATCCTGCGCAAACATGCCGCCGCCATTCTGGGCCTGGTCGAGCGGCCACGCGTGCGGGCGCTGGTGCGCGCCGACCAGTTCGACCGTTTCGTCTCAATCCTCGTCTTCGTGCCGCGCGACCGTTACGACAGCGTCGTGCGCGAGAAGATTGGCTCCTATCTGAAAACCGTATTCGAAGGCCGGCTGTCGGCCTACTACCCGGCCTTTCCCGAGGGCGGGCTGGCGCGCGTGCACTTCATCATCGGCCGCTCCGGCGGCAAGACGCCGAAGGTCGAGCAAGCGACGATAGAGGCGGCGATCCGCGACATCGTGCGTACCTGGGAGGACGCCCTTTCCGATGCGGCCGAGGCCAGTGGCGGCGACCAGGCTTTGAAGGCGATTGCCGCGCGGCTGCCGGAAAGCTACCGCGATTCGTTCAGCGCGGCGGTGGCGCTGGCCGATGCCGGGCGCATTGCCAAGATCAGCGCCGGCAATCCGATCGCCATCGACTATTATCGCCATGCCGAGCAGAAGCCGCACCAGGCATCGCTGAAGATCTATCACCACGGCAGCCCGGTGGCGCTGTCGCGCCGCGTGCCGGTGCTGGAAAACATCGGCTTCCGCGTCATCAGCGAGCGCACTTTCGAGGTCGGCGACGACCAGGTCGGCACGATCAATAGTGATCGGCCCGGCTTAGTCTTTATTCATGACATGGAGCTTGAGAACAGCTACGGCCAGCCGATCGACCTGACCGATGGCGGCGCGCTGTTCGAAGATGCGTTCCTCTCCGTCTGGCGCGGCGACGTCGACAATGACGGCTATAACGGCCTCGCCCAGACCGCCGGCCTGTGGTCTGGCGAGATCACCATCCTGCGCGCCTATGGCCGTTATCTGCAGCAGGTCGGCATTCCGCAAAGCCAGGATTTCATCGCCGCCGCGCTCAACCGCTATCCCGACATAGCGCGTGGCCTGCATGCGCTGTTCATCGCCCGGCTTGGCC
Organism: Mesorhizobium sp. M7A.F.Ca.CA.002.15.2.1; assembly: GCF_003998715.1. Taxonomy (NCBI): domain Bacteria; kingdom Pseudomonadati; phylum Pseudomonadota; class Alphaproteobacteria; order Hyphomicrobiales; family Phyllobacteriaceae; genus Mesorhizobium; species Mesorhizobium sp. M7A.F.Ca.CA.002.15.2.1. Next base: position 564 of record NZ_RZPI01000688.1, on the reverse strand, counting down.
CGACAGCCGAGACCGAAGGCGTGGTGGCCGCAAAGCATCTCAAGGCCAAGATCAAGGATGCGCTGGAGGATGTGCCGAACATCGACGACGACACCATCATCCGGCGCTACCTCAATCTGATCGAAGCCACGCTGCGCACCAATCATTTCGTTGCCGATACGAAAGAAAAGGGCCAGTCGCTGGCGATCAAGCTGGACTCGCACGCGGTCGAGGGCTTGCCGGCGCCGCGGCCGTGGCGGGAGATCTTCGTCTACGGCTCCGAGGTCGAAGGTCTGCATCTGCGCTTCGGTCCGGTGGCGCGCGGCGGCCTGCGCTGGTCCGACCGCGCCCAGGACTACCGCACCGAGGTGCTCGGCCTGGTCAAGGCACAGCAGGTCAAGAATGCCGTCATCGTGCCGGTGGGCGCCAAGGGCGGCTTCTATCCGAAGAAGCTGCCGATGAGCGCTGGCCGCGACGCGATCTTCGAGGCCGGTACTTCGGCCTACAAGAACTTCGTCTCCAGCCTGCTGTCGATCACCGACAATATCGGCCTCGACGGCGTCATCCCGCCGGCCGGCGTTATCA
>NZ_RZPI01000687.1:0-2883 GCF_003998715.1 Mesorhizobium sp. M7A.F.Ca.CA.002.15.2.1 | reverse complement strand
CTGCCCTACTGCCCTACTGCCCTACTGCCCTACTGCCCTACTGCCCTACTGCCCTACTTCACAACCAGCCATTCTTCCTGAACCGCCAATACAGAAACGCGCAGATCAGCGCGATCGTGGCCAGAACCACCGGATAGCCGTATTCCATCTTCAGTTCCGGCATGTCGCTGAAGTTCATGCCGTAAATGCCGGCGAGCGCCGTCGGCACCGCCAGGATTGCGGCCCAGGAAGCGAGCTTCTTGGTGTTGGCCGTTTCCTGACTCTGGCCGACCAGCAAGCTCGCCTCGAAAGCGAATGCCAGCACCTCGCGCAGGCTGTCGATCTTCTCCTGAACGGTGCGGATGTGATCGGTGACGTCGCGGAACAGCGGATGCATGGCGGTGTGGATCTGCGGCAGCTCGGCGCTGGTCAGCCTTCGGCAGACTTCGACCAGCGGAAGCGCGGCATTGCGCAGGCGCAGGAGATCGCGGCGCAGCATATAGAGCCGCTCTATGTCGGGAGCGGTCATCGGCTTCAGCAGAACCTTGTCCTCGATCGCCTCGACCTCGTCCTCGATCTGCTCGAGCACCGGCATGTAATTGTCGACGATGAAATCGAGGATGGCATAGAGGACGAAATCCTCGCCCTTGGCCAGCGAGTGCGGGCAGCTTTCCCAGTGCTGACGAACGGCGGCATAGGACGTCGAGGGACCGTGCCTGACGCTGACTATGTAGCCTGAGCCGACGAACAAATGGGTCTCGCCGAAGGTGACCCGGCCCTCGATCAGCTGCGCGGTGCGGGCGACGATGAACAAGGCGTCGCCATATTGCTCGATCTTCGGCCGCTGGTGCGGGTGCTCGGCATCCTCGATCGCCAGCTCATGCAGGTGAAACTGCGCCTGGACGCGCAGCAACAGGTTACGGTCGGGCTCCAACAGGCCGATCCAGACGACGTGACCGGATTTTTTTGCCCATTCGCCGGCTTCCTCGATGGGAATGTCGGCGATGCGGCGGCCCGCGGTGTAAACGCCGCAAGCGATAATGCCGGATATCGGCGCAGGCGCCGGGGTCAGGTTCCGAACATTTTCCATCACGACCTCCCGGAGCAAATCCACGGACGAGGATAGAGGCAAAGCCCGGAAAGCTTATCGTAAATCGGGTGACGGTTCGAGAGGCGGCGTTCACTTCACCGGCTGCGTCTCGGAAAGGCTGATTTTGTCGGTCTTGTCGCCCTTGGGCCGCTCAGCCGGCAACTGATCGCCGGTGACGATGTAGTAGATGGTCTCGGCTATGTTGGTGGCGTGATCACCGATACGCTCGATGTTCTTGGCGCAAAACAGCAGATGCGTGCAGGGCGTGATGTTGCGCGGATCTTCCATCATGTAGGTCAGCAATTCGCGAAACAGCGATGTGTACATGGCGTCGATCTGGTCGTCACGATCGCGCACGAAGCCGATCTTCTCCACCGAACGGGACGCGTAGACGTCGAGCACTTCCTTGAGCTGGGTCAATGCCAGGTTGGACAGAGCCTCGAGGCCGCGGAACAGGCTGGTCGGCTGGCGTCCGTCGGTGACGGCGACAACCCGCTTGGCAACGTTCTTGGCGAGATCGCCAACCCGTTCGAGGTCGGCGGAGATGCGGATGGTCCCGACTATCTCGCGCAAATCCGCCGCCATCGGCTGACGCTTGGCAATGATGATGATCGCCTTGTCGTCGATTTCGCGCTGGCCCTCGTCCAGTACGGTATCGTCGCGGATGACCTTCTGGGCAAGGCCCGGGTCGGCATTGACGAGAGCGGTGACCGCCTGTTCGACCATGCGCTCGGCATGGCCACCCATCGCGGCGATGCGCTTCGACAGATATTTCAACTCCTCGTCATAAGCGCTGACGATGTGCACGGACTGCATGGCAAATGCCTTCCCACGGGGTGTTTTGATTTTGAGTCGTTTCCTCGAATCCCCGCTGATACGCTAGCCGGATGACAGAAAAAAGAAACAGTGCCCTTGAATTAGGGCGATATCAGTGCGCCGGCAAATGAACCGAGAATGCCGCGCCGTTGCCGACTTCGGACTTGATCGAAAGCCGGGCGTTGTGGCGCGTCAGGATATGCTTGACGATCGACAGGCCGAGGCCGGTGCCTTTCTGGGTCCGGCTGGTCTCGACATCGACGCGGTAGAAGCGCTCGGTAATGCGCGGAATGTGCTCCTCGGGAATGCCAGGGCCAAAGTCCCTGATCGTCACGTCGATGCCCGGCTCTGGTCCGGCATCGCTATGCGCTATGGATACAACCACGCGCCCACCCGACTGCCCGTATTTGCAGGCGTTTTCCAGGAGGTTCTCGAAAACCTGGAAAAGCTCATCGCGATCGCCAGGCACATGAAGCGGTCCGTCGGCGTAGCGCCGCTCGATGGCAACGGCGTTTTCGCTGGCCAGCGGTCCGAGCGAGTCGATGACGCTGTCGACGGTCTGGCGCAGGTCCACCTCGGTTCCCGGCTTCAGATAGGGTTTCATCTCGAGCCGCGACAGCGACAACAAATCGTCGATCAGACGCGCCATGCGGCCGGTCTGGCTCTGCATGATCTGCAGAAACTGGTCGCGCGCCGCCGCGTCGTTGCGGGCTGGCCCGCGCAGCGTTTCGATAAAGCCGGCGATGGAGGCAAGTGGGGTGCGCAGTTCGTGGCTGGCATTGGCGATGAAGTCGGCGCGCATGCGGTCGATCCTGCGCGTTTCGCTCTGGTCCTTGAACACCAGCACATAGAGATCGGTGGCGTGACCGACCGAGGACACGCTCACCCGGTAAGCCCGTTCGACCGGCAGCTTCTCCGTATAGTCGACGATATCGGAGGCGACATCGCCCGATAGCACGCCATCCAGCAGAGCCTGCATTTCCGGCGCCCGGAATTTC
>NZ_RZPI01000686.1:0-2889 GCF_003998715.1 Mesorhizobium sp. M7A.F.Ca.CA.002.15.2.1 | reverse complement strand
AACCGCAGGTCGAGACGTCACCGGTGCGCACGGACCGGTTTTCGGTGCCGCTGCTGTCGCGCCCGGCCGATCTCGTCGATATCGATGACGCAAACCGGCCGCCGGGCCTGGACCCCTATCTCGCTTTCGCGCGCCAGACGCCGAACGGGCCGGTCGAATATCATGACCGTGGCGAGATCGAGCGCGGCGCGCTTGATGGCAAGGGCCTGGAAATCGCCTGGTTGGCCGACAAGGTCGATGCCTTCTTCATTCACGTGCAAGGTGCCGCACGCCTCGCCATGACCGACGGCCGGCTTGCCCGCGTCACCTATGCCGCCAAATCCGGCCAGCGCTTCACCGGACCAGGCAAGGTCCTGAGCGAGATTGGCGAGATCCCGCTGGCGGAAGTGACGATGCAATCGATCCGCGCCTGGTTCAAGGCGCATCCGGACCGCGTCGACGAGATCCTGTGGCAGAACCGCTCCTACATTTTCTTCCGCCCGGCCGATGTCGAGGACGTTGCCCTTGGTCCGATCGCCGCCGCCAAGGTGCCGCTGACGCCGGGCCGCTCGATCGCCGTCGACCGCCTGCTGCACACATTCGGCACGCCCTTTTACATCGACGCGCCGACGCTCGCCGCCTTCGACGCAAAACCATTCCGCCGCCTGATGATCGCGCAGGACACTGGCTCCGCCATCACCGGGCCGGCGCGGGGCGACCTGTTCGCCGGTTCGGGCGATGCCGCGGGCGAGATCGCCGGCGTGGTCCGCAATGCCGCGGATTTTTATGCGCTGGTGCCGCGCGCGCTCATTGCGGGTGCGGTCCGATGACCCGGCGCCCGGACAAGCTCAGCGAGGACGACCGGGTTCTGTGGAACCTGGTGGCGCGCACGGCCAAGCCGCTGAAGGGGAAATTTGCCGTGGACATCCCCGAAATTCCTGCCGAGGCCAAGCCAAGCCAGTCGCAGCCCGCCCAGCCCGTCGCCAATGTCGCAGGGACCGCGAAGCCGAAGGCGCAGCATGTCACGCACCGCCTCGACGAACCGACGCTGGACAAATTGTCGAAGGGCCGGCTGCCGATCGAGGGCCGCGTCGATCTGCACGGCATGACGCAGGACGAGGCCTACTCGCTGCTGTTCTCGTTTCTGCACCGGGCGCATGCCGGCGGCGTCCGCTATGTCCTGGTCATCACCGGCAAGGGCTCGTCCTCCGGCGGCGATGGCGTGTTGCGGCGCGCCGTGCCGGCCTGGCTGTCGACGCCTGCCTTCCGGCCGCTCGTCTCCAGCCACGACCATGCCGCCCGCAATCACGGCGGTTCGGGTGCGCTCTATATCCGCCTGCGGCGGGTCCGTTCATGAGGATGGGCGCATGACCCCGTTCGGCGAGAAGCTGCGGACGCTGAGAAGCGAACGTGGTGTCCGCCAGAAGGACATGGCGGCGGCGATCGGCGTCAGCGCCGCCTATCTGTCGGCGCTCGAACATGGCAGGCGAGGCGCCCCGACCTGGACGCTGATCCAGAAGATCATCGGCTATTTCAACATCATCTGGGACGATGCCGAGGAACTGGCGCGGCTGGCCGAGGCCTCGCACCCGCGTGTAAAACTCGACACGTCGGGTCTTTCCCCCGCCGCCACCGAGCTCGCCAATCTGCTGGCGGAAAACATCGAGAAACTCGACGAAACCGAGCTTCGCCGCATCACCGCATCGATCCGCGGGGCGTTGAACCAGCGGCCGTAGCCTGACGGTCCGCGCCGGTACAAGTTCGCCTGCCTCACGAGGACACTGCCCGCCGGCGGGCAAAGTGGTGAGATCATTTCTTGCCGGCGGTGCCGCCATTTCCACCCCGGCCATGATCGCCGTGGTCGTGGCCATTGTTTCCGCCGCCCAGGCAGTCCGACGCCCCGGCATCACCGCAACAGCGGCCGGCCCAGAGGTCGTTGAGGTTGGCTTTGGCACAGCTGGTGGTCTGATCGGCCATGGCGGATCCGGCCATGCTCGACACCGCGATAGCGGCAAGAAGGGTGTTTCGCAGAAAAGCAGTCATCTGAAGTCTCCATGGTTGGTTTCGGTTCACGGCTGTGTGTCGCTGGCCGGAGCGAAATGGTTCACGGAGAAATGCGAATTCTGGCGGAGGGCCCATCGATTTCGTCATCCACGGGCGGAGCGGACGCGCAGACCCGAGGATCCATGCCGCGAGTTGCGAGCGTCGCGACGGGGCAAAAGATCTGGTGATGACGGTATGACGATTGCAGGCGCCTGTTCCTGCGCCGCAGCGTTCTTCATCGGCATCACGGCATGGATCCCGGGGTCTTCGCGACGGAGCTTCGCTCCTGCTCAGCCCTGTGATGACGAAGCGTTGGATGCCGCCCCTAGGGAAGCCGCCGTTGCCGGTGCCTACTGAACCGCGCCGACCAGAACTTGCTGGCCACCGCGGATCGAGACCCAGCGGCCGGTGTTGTCGATCGCCTGCCGCTTGAGGAAGCGGTAGCCGGTCGCGTCCCATGGCTTGACCTTGTCGGTCAGATTGTCGAGCACATAGTCGCCCTCGTCGGTGCGCACCGTCAGCACGGCGTGGCCCTCGCCGTCGGGCTTGCGCACGACGGTGATCAGAAGATCGGCAAGCGAGATGCTCATGCGCGAAAGCTGGCGTCGCTTTTCCAGCACATAGTCCTCGCAATCGCCGACGCCCTTGTCGGGATAGGCCCAGACCTCGTCCTTGCCGTAGATGTCCATGTCGCTCATCGGCTTGACGGCGGCGTTGACCCTGGCGGTGACATTGAGAAGCTTGCGCATCAGCGCGTCGGTCATCGGAGCCGGCGCCAGATTGGCCGGGCGAGTGCTCGATCCGCCCGGATGCAGCTTGCAGAAATCATAGTGGCCGATCGGCTGCGAGGTGAGCCCCCCGGTCGCC
>NZ_RZPI01000685.1:0-2895 GCF_003998715.1 Mesorhizobium sp. M7A.F.Ca.CA.002.15.2.1 | reverse complement strand
TTGTCGCAGAGATAGAGCTTTGTTTCCGGCCGGCAGAATTCGGCAAGCCGCTGGCGGCAGCCGCCGCAAGGCGAGCATTTGGCCATGCGTTCGGCAAGCACGGCGATTTCCACGATCTTGCCGCCGCCGCCCATAATATAGTGGCCGAGCGCCGTGGTCTCGGCGCACCAGCCTTCCGGATAGGAGGCGACTTCGATGTTGGCGCCGGTAAAGACGCGACCGTCCTCGGTGCGCAAGGCAGCGCCGACCGGAAACTTAGAATAGGGCGCGTAGGCCTTGGCCATGGCGGCCTTGGCGGCCTCGAACAGATCATGCGACATTCAGCGTTCTCTCCGATGATCGTGTTCAAAACCCGGCGCAAAGCCGACCCGTCGCTCAACGTTCCTTGACATAAGGCACGCCGCCGGCGCGTGGCGGGATTGCCTTGCCGATGAAGCCGGCGAGCAGGATGACGGTGAGGATGTAGGGCAACGCCTGCATGAACTGCGCCGGCACCTTGCCGATGATGGGCAGCGGGGATCCTTGCAGGCGGATCGACGCAGCGTCCAGGAAGCCAAACAGCAGGCAGGCGAACATGGCGTTGACCGGCTTCCACTTGGCGAAGATCAAGGCTGCCAGCGCGATATAGCCCTTGCCGGCAGTCATGTCCTTCACGAAGCCGCCATTTTGCACCATCGACAGGTAGGCGCCGGCAATGCCGGTGAGGATGCCGGTGCAGATCAGCGCCCGGTAGCGCAGCCAGGCGACCGAGATGCCGGCGGTGTCGACGGCGGCCGGGTTCTCGCCGACGGCGCGAAGGCGCAGGCCGAAGCGGGTGCGAAACAGCACCCACCAGGTGAACGGCACCATCAGGAAGGCAAGATAGACCAGGATCGAGTGGCCCGACAGGAGTTCGGCATAGATCGGTCCGATGATCGGCACGTCGCGGATGGCCTCGGCGCCCGGCAAGGTGATGGCCTCGAAGCGCTCGCCCGGTTGCAGCGCCGGCGTGCGCCCGCCCTGCTGGAACCAGGCCTGGCCGAGGATGATGGTTGAGCCGGCGGCGATGAAATTGATCGCCACGCCGGAGACGATCTGGTTGCCGCGATGAGTGATCGAGGCAAAGCCGTGGATCATGGCGAAGGCGACCGAGATCACGACCGCCATGCCGAGGCCGAGAAAGGCCGAATGGAACACGGAAGCTGCGGCCGCACCGGCGAAGGCGCCGACAAGCATCTTGCCTTCGAGGCCGATGTCGAAGATGCCGGCGCGTTCCGAATAGAGCCCGGCGAGGCAAGCAAGCAGCAGCGGCACCGAGAGGCGGATGGTGGAGTCCAGTGTCTGGATGATCGCGTTGAACACATCCATCTCAGGCACCTTTCCCCTTGACCGCTTCCATGCCGACCGATCGCGGACTGAACGAGGCAAACAGCGCCTGGATGTAGCGCCGGAACATGTGCTCGAGGGCACCGGCAAACAGGATCACCAGGCCTTGAATGATGACGATCATGTCGCGGCTGATTGCCGGCATCTCGAAGGCGAGTTCGGCGCCGCCCTGGTAGAGCATGCCGAACAGGACCGCCGCCAATACGATGCCGACAGGGTGCAGGCGGCCCATCAGCGCCACGGCGATGCCGACGAAGCCGGCGCCGGAAACGAAGTCGATGGCGACATTGTGCTGATCGCCCATCACCGGATTGAGCGCCATCATGCCGGCCAGTGCGCCCGAGATCATCATGGCGGTGATGATGATGCGGGTTTCGGAAATGCCGGCATAGCGTGCCGCCTTCGGGCTGTGACCGTAGGTGCGCATCTCGTAGCCGAGCTTGGTGCGCCAGATCAGCAGCCAGACCAGGAAGGCCATGACCAGCGCCAGCAGGAAGGTGACGTTGAGCGGCGCCGAACGGATCTTGGCGCCGAACAGCTCGATGATCCAGTTGAGTTTGGGCAATTCCGCGCCGGCGAGGAAGTTGCGCGTCTGCGGCGCTTGCGAGGCGGCTGGCTTCAACGGGCCGACCAGCAGGTAAACCATGATCGAGGCGGCGATGAAGTTGAACATGATGGTGGTGATGACGATGTGCGAGCCACGCTTGGCCTGCAGATAGGCCGGGATAAGCGCCCACAATGCGCCCACCGCCGCCGCAGCAATGATCGCCAGCGGGAAGGTCAGCCACCATGGCAGTGTACTGTCGAAGCTCAGGCAGACGATGGCGATGCCAAGGCCGGCGATGTAGGCCTGCCCCTCGGTGCCGATGTTGAACAGGCCGCAATGCGCGGCAACCGCGACCGAAAGCCCGGTGAAGATGAAGGTGGTGGCATAAAACAGGGTGAAGGCAATGCCTGTGCCTTTGCCGAAGGCGCCTTCGACCAGGATGACGGCGGCGCGCAACGGATTCTCGCCGACCAGAAGCACGACGAAGCCGGCGACGACGAAGGCGACGAACAGATTGATCAGCGGGATCAGGCCATAGTCGGCCCAGGCCGGCAGTTTGGCGTAAGGCGTGCTCATTGCGCGGCCTCCTGGTGCTCGATGCCGGCCATCAGCAGGCCGAGCTCGCCCTCGGTCGCTTCCGGACCGCGCTCGCCGACGATGCGGCCGGCAAACATCACCAGGATACGGTCGGACAGCGAACGGATCTCGTCCAGCTCGACCGACACCACCAGCACCGCCTTGCCCTGGTCGCGCATGGCGATCAGGCGCTTGTGGATGAACTCGATGGCGCCGACATCGACGCCGCGTGTCGGCTGGCCGACGATCAGCACGCCCGGGTCCTGTTCCATCTCCCGTGCCAGCACGATCTTCTGCTGGTTGCCGCCGGAGAAATTGGCGGTCTTCAGCCGGCAGTCGGCCGGGCGGATGTCGTATTTGGCGATCTTGTCCCTGGCATCGTTGCGGATGGCATCGATGTTGAGGAA
>NZ_RZPI01000684.1:0-2905 GCF_003998715.1 Mesorhizobium sp. M7A.F.Ca.CA.002.15.2.1 | reverse complement strand
GGGTCGAACTGGTGACGCTGCCGGACGGCATCCCCGAAGCTGATCTCATGCAGGCCGTTGCGGACGCCGATCTTTTGCTGATGTGCTACACGCCGATCACCGCACGGGTGATCGAGGCGGCTCCCAGATTGAACGGCATTGTCAAATATGGCGTCGGCGTCGATGCCATCGACATCCCCGCCGCGATGCGGCGTGGCATTCCCGTTGTCAACGTGCCGGATTATGCTGAGGAAACCGTCGCCGAAGGCGCCTTCGCGCTGATGATCGCGCTGGCCAAGCGGCTGCCCTCCATCACCGCGGCGGTGTCACGTGATGGTTGGATCTGGCCCGAGCAACGCTGGCTGGGGCGCGACATGTCCGGCGCCACGCTTGGGCTCGTCGGCTGCGGCAAGATCGGCCGCAGCATGGCGCGCATGGCAGGCCAAGGATTTCATGCGCGCGTTCTCGGCTTCGATCCCGGTGTCGATGTCGCAACCATGCGCACCGCCGGCATCGAGAAGGTAGAAGACCTCCACGTCATGCTGCGCGCCTGCGATTTCGTTTCCCTCCACTGCGTGCTGAACGACAGGACGCGCGGCTTGATTGGTGAAGCCGAGCTCGCTTGCCTGAAGCCTTCCGCTATCATCGTCAACGTCTCGCGCGGCGCGCTGATCGACGAGGCCGCCCTTGTCGAGGCGATCATCTCGGGGCGCATCGGCGGCGCCGGGCTCGACGTCTATTCGGTCGAGCCGCTGGCCAAATCGGGCCATCCGATGAGCGCGCTGTTCGGCCGCGACAACGTCATCCTGTTTCCGCATCTCACCTTCTTCACGCAGGGGGCCATGCGCCGGCTCGAAGACGACACGCTCGCGCGCTGATTCGAAATTCTCGAAGGCCGGCCGGTTACCGTTCGTTCGTTCGACCCGCGGCTGCGGGCGCAGACATCTGGGGTTTCATTTGGCTGACCATCACCATCTCTGCACCCAATCGCGGGCCTTCCGCGAGGCCGGAATCGAAGCCAGGCCAGCGTTGCGACAGTTCCATGACAACTATCAGGTAAAATTTGCCTCTCATAAAATAAATAGATTTTACTTATCGATCGTCAGTCCCCAAAGTCGGCACAACGACGAGATCGAACGGTGCCGCATAAGGCTCCGGCCTACAGGCGAGATCGTCACAGTGCATCGCAGAATGTGCCATCAATCACAGGGGAACTGAGCATGAAATCGCAAAAGGCAACCATAGCTACGGCCTTCGCCGCGTCGCTGTTGGCGTCGTCGGCTCTTGTCGGACCGGCACTCGCCGACGGCGTCGTCACCATCTATTCCGCCGACGGCCTGCATGACGGCAATGGCAGCTGGTTCGAGACCGAATTCGCCGCCTTCACCAAGGCCACCGGCATCACCGTGCAGTATATCGAGGCAGGTTCCGGCGGCGTCGTCGAGCGTGTCGCCAAGGAAAAGTCGAATCCGCAGGCCGACGTGCTGGTGACCTTGCCGCCCTTCGTGCAGCGGGCCGCGGCTGACGGCCTGCTGCAGGACTACAAGCCGGAAGCCGCCGACCAGATCGATGGCGGCACAGACAAGTACCGGCCGCTGGTCAACAACTATATGAACTTCATCTACAACAGTGCCGTCCTGCCGGAAGCGCCAAAGGCCTACAACGACCTGCTCGACCCGAAGTTCAAGGGCAAGATCCAGTATTCTACCCCCGGCCAGGCCGGTGACGGCACCGCCGTCATGCTGCAGATCATCCACGCCTTCGGCAGCGAGGATGCCGGCTTCGAGTTCATGAAGAAGCTGCAGGACAACAATGTCGGCCCCTCCGCTTCGACCGGCAAGCTGACCGCGCTGGTCAACAAGGGTGAGCTGCATGTTGCCAATGGCGATCTGCAGATGAACATGTCGCAGATGGCCGACAATCCCAATATCAAGGTGTTCTGGCCGGCTGGACCTGACGGTGTGCGCTCCACCTTCGCGCTGCCCTATGAAATCGGCCTGGTCACCGGCGCACCCAACGCAGACAACGGCAAGAAACTGATCGACTTCCTGCTCTCCAAGGAAGCCCAGTCGAGCATCAGTTCCGTTGCGCTCGGCATGCCGGCTCGCAAGGACGTCAAGCCGGATGACGCCAACTTCGCCAAGGCGCAGGAGGCGATGAAAGGCGTGACCATCTGGTCGCCGAACTGGGACGACGCGCTGAGCAAGCTACCCGATTATGTCAAGCGCTGGAACGAAGCGACCGGAAGTTGATCCGCAAGGGAAACCCGGAGGACCACGCCATGTCGGCCGCAGCGTTTACTGGTACCAGTGTCATGGACATCGACGCCGCGAAGGTTCGCGGCGCCGGCTCCAATGTCCATTTCGACAAGGTCAGCGTTGCCTATGGCGCGCATGTCGTCCTGCATCCGCTGACCCTGGATATCGCACCTGGCGAGATCCTGGCGATGATCGGCCCATCCGGCTCCGGCAAGACGACGGCCTTGCGCGCCGTGGCCGGCTTCGTGCGACCCGCCAGCGGGCGGATCCGCATCGGCGCCACCGATGTGACCGATCTGCCGCCCTACGAGCGCGGCCTTGGCATGGTGGTGCAGAACTACGCGCTGTTTCCGCATATGCGGGTCGAGGACAACGTTGCCTTCGGCCTCAGAGCACAGGGCGCCGACAAGGCGCTGATCGGTGAGCGGATCAAGGATGCGCTGGGCACTGTCGGCATGTCGGCCTATGCCCGGCGCTATCCGCGCGAGCTTTCGGGCGGCCAGCAGCAGCGCGTGGCGATTGCGCGTGCCTTGGCCGTGCGGCCGCGCGTGCTCCTGCTCGACGAGCCGCTCTCGGCGCTCGACGCCCAGATCCGCCGCAACATGGTCGAGGAGATTGCCCGGCTGCACCGCAGCCTGCCCGGCCTCACGATCCTCTATGTCACCCAC
>NZ_RZPI01000683.1:0-2905 GCF_003998715.1 Mesorhizobium sp. M7A.F.Ca.CA.002.15.2.1 | reverse complement strand
GTCTGATATCCAAGAAAAAGCCCGCTTCGAGCGGGCTTTTTTCTAACTGCGTCGGGTCTCAGCTTCGCGCGGCGCGGTCCGGCGCCATGCCATAGTCCTCGCTGCGCTCCACCGCGCGGTAGAAGTCGGCAAGCTGCTTGCCGCGCTCCGGCTTGAAGATGCGGCCGGCGATGACCACCGAGGCGATGCGATCGATGCGGAAGGCGCGGAAATCGTCGCGCATCTCGCACCAGGCGACCAGCGTCCACACCTTGCCCCAGAACCACAGGCCGAGCGGGCGGATATCGCGGGCGGTGCCGCGGCCGGCCTCGTCGGAATAGTCGATGGTCAGCACCTGGCGCTTTTCGACCGCGCGCTCGATCAGGTCGATCGCCTCGCGGGCGGCGTCGCTGACCACCCACATCGGTGTGTGGATCTCGGTGCGGGCGATGCGGTCTTTCTCCGCATCGGGCAATACGGCGCCGATCTTGACCAGCGCTTCGTCGGCGGCCCGCGCCATGGCGGCACCGCCAAAGGCACGCACCATGCGGGCGCCGGCGACCAGCGCGACGATCTCGTCACGCGTGAACATCAGCGGCGGAAGGTCGAAACCCTCCCTCATCATGTAGCCAACGCCGGCCTCGCCGTCGATCGGCACTCCGGTCGACTGCAAATCGGCAATGTCGCGATAGATGGTTCGCTCGGAAACTTCGAGCCATGTGCCGAGCTTCTGGGCGGTGACCAATCGGCCACCGCGCAGATGCTGCACGATCTGGAAGAGCCTGTCGGCGCGGCGCATCGTATGGTCCCTCGGCGTTGTCTCTATGCATGCCGCCCGAAACCGGTCCACCTCTGGGTGGCATGCATCGTGTTTTCGCGCATGCCGTTATCCCAAAACCGCAGAACACTTTTGGGCGGCATGCCTCATGGTTTCAGCCCTTCGCGCTTGCGCTGCGCGGCGACGAACTCCGCGCCGAAGGACAATTTCTTCGTCGTCGGTGTTTTCGCATCGAGCACGCGCCAGAACGGTGCCACGTCACTCGGCGTCATGCCGCGCTGGAGGTCCTCGTTGGCGGCTTCGGCAACAGTGCGCAGATGATAGCCTATGGTGACCGGGCATGTCACTTCGGCGCCATGCTCGACGGCAAGTGCTGTACGCAGCGCACGCACATCCATCTCGACGCCTTCGGGAATCGAGCGGATGAAATCATCGACCTGGCGCGCTGTCGGCACCAGCATAGGCTGGCCTTCGACGACATCGGCCATCGTGCGCGGCGTCGGCTTGACGCCGTTGATGCCTGGTGTGCTCAGTCTGTCGTTCCAACTCTTCATCGATCGTCCTTTCGACCGCCGATGCACGGGTGCCCTAAGCTGGCACCATTGCACGGCCCTCCTGACAGCATACTGTCAGGAGGCTTCAGCATACTCCTTGGCAAACAGCGTTCGCATCCGAGCGAGATCGCTGCCTCTTTCGGGGTAGAGCGTCTTCAGAAAGGCGAGCGCGAAGGTGCCCGGCGCCGAGCCTGGCGCGGAAACAATTTTGCCGTCGGCCATGGCATGCGGCACATCCTGATAGAGGCTGTCGCCGGCATAGCCGGCCTCATGACCATTGATCCAGTCGCGGCCATTGCTCGTATGCCTGGCCTTCTCGAACAGGCCGGCGCGGGCTAGCGCCAGCGTGCCGGCGCAGATGCCGCCGACCACGCCGCCGCGCGATGCAACAGCATTGAGCAGATCAGCAACATCGGGCGGTGCCTTGCCGGCCCACTCATCGGAGCCGATCACGGCGATGGCGTCGAGATCATCATTCTCATCCGCCCCGGCCGATCGATCGGGCGTCAGCCGAAAGCCGCTGATCCCGGTCACTGGGTTGCCATCAGGCGTCAGCGACACGGCACGGGCGCCGAACCATTCGACCGCCGAGGCCGCCAGCAGCCCATACTCCCAGTCGGCAAAACCTTCGATGAAAAGGAAACCGATCGTCTTCTGTTCGGGCATAGGCTCGCTCCCATCCTCACGCACCGGACCTGTTATCTGGGCGTTGACGCGCCCACATCCAATCGCCGGGTCGAAAAATTGGCTTCAATTGCCCCGAGGGCCACGGTCCGCATACATGTCCGGCCAGCCGATATCCTTGCGAATATCCGCCGGCAGCGAGTTCATGAACCGCTGGGTGCGGATCTCGTTGCGCATCGTGCGGATCTTGCCGACATAGTGCTGCATGCCGCGCAGAATGGTGTAACCGTTCATGGCCAGTCTCCTCTCTCTGTATGGAGGTACTATCGCATACCCCTCCTGACAGCAGTCTGTCAGGAGGATGTCAGGCGCGAGACGATAGTTGCGACCAGTGCGCGCGACGCAGGCAAGGCATCGCTTTTCGCCGCATAGAACGGTGCCGAAGGCAGGTTCGCGACTTCCGATTGTTCATAGCGACGACGTGCTCTGGGCGCCGCTGTTCAGTTTCCGGCGACGGACTGTCGGAATACGAGGCCTTCAGCGGGGTGACCGCAGTTCTGATATGGAGGGAGAAAATTGTTCCCCAACAGCAGGGAGACGACGATGAGCTTGCAACTGACAGGTATCCACCATCTGACCGCCATCACCGCCAATGCGCCTGGCAATCTTCATTTTTATACGAAGGTGCTGGGTCTGCGGCTGGTCAAGAAGACCGTAAACCAGGACGACACCTCGGCCTACCACCTCTTCTATGCCGACGGCGAAGCGACACCGGGCACCGACCTTACCTTCTTCGACTGGCCGGTCGGCCGCGAGCGGCGCGGCACGCACAGCATCGTGCGGACCAGCCTCAGGGTCGGCAGCCAGGAGAGCCTTGCCTGGTGGAAGCAACACTTGACCGACGAAGGCCTGGCAACAGGAGAGATCGGCGACATCGGCGGTTTTGCGTTTCTTGGGTTTGTAGATACCG
>NZ_RZPI01000682.1:0-2909 GCF_003998715.1 Mesorhizobium sp. M7A.F.Ca.CA.002.15.2.1 | reverse complement strand
GTGTCGGAGTTCTCGTAGCCCGCCCGCTCGTAGCCGTTCCATTCCCCTTGGATCTGCTCGTGCACGATCTCGACGGGTTTGAGGTAATTGTGCTCCTGTCCCTGAGGAAGAAGTGGACGTCCATCGGATGGCCGGGTTCGGTCTCCACCACCATGGCAAGATCGACGGCGCCGTCGCCATTGAAATCGCCAGTCACAGCCGTGATGATCTTCCGGGTTTCGATCGGCTCGGCGAGGGTGGCCGTGGGGAGAAACAACACAAAGGCGAGCAACAGAGATTTCATGCGTATTCCCCCGGGAGCGAGACGGCGTGCCCGAGCACGAGCATGGCAGGTATTCCGGGACTTTCTACAGTGGGGCGGGAAGAAAAATGTTCGGGCCGACGGGCGCGAAGGAACGCCGTGCGCGCCTGCCAAGTTTGCTGCCGGAAACTGACAGCAATTCATGCCACGATGCTGGCCAATGACGATGGGCATGATGCCGGAGGCAGGACGACAGTGAGAGCGATGACGCGAGGGGCAACAGCATCGAACGGGCAGGCCGACTGATGGCGCCGATCAAGGTCGATCCCGCCAAGGTCCACGAATTCGCGGATCCTGCCGGCTTCTACGCCTGGCTGAGCAAGCACCACGCCACGGAAACCGAAGTCTGGATCAAGGTGCACAAGGTGGGGTCGGGATTGAAATCGATCACCCCCAAGCAAGCCATCGACGTGGTGCTGTGCTTCGGCTGGATCGATGCGGTGCGCAAAGGGTTGGACGACAAGAGCTTCCTGCAGCGCTACACGCCGCGCGGCAGGAAGAGCATCTGGAGCCTGATCAACATCGACAATGTGGCGCGGCTGGTCGAGGAGGGCCGCATGACCGAGCATGGGCTCAAACAGGTCGAAGCGGCGAAGGCGGACGGGCGCTGGGCGCGCGCCTATGGCAGCGGCAAGGAGATGAAAATTCCCGATGATTTGCAAGCGGCCATAGACGCCGAACCCGCTGCGAAGGCGATGTTGGCAAAGCTCAGCGCGCAAAACCGCTTCGCGCTCGCCTTCCGCATTCACAACATGAAGACGGAGGCCGGGCGCAAGAGGAAGATCGAAGCGTTTGTGGCAATGCTGAAGCGCGGTGAGACGATCCATCCGCAAGGCAGGAAGTGAGGTTTGGCGCGAGTTCGTCTTCGGCGCCGCAAGCCTGTCCTCAAGGGATCCCTCGTTGCGCGAAGCGCTTCAGGATTTGAATCGCGAAATTGTTCCAACTGCTTGTTTTCGCGCAATTCGGGGTCGGCGTGGCGCGGCCGCTTCAGCAACGACATCGCTGGTGGACGGAGGAGGGCACGGCGGCTACCCTTCGAAAGCCGCGACGATCGAGCGGCGGACCGGTCGCTGGGAGTCGTTGCCGTTGAGAAGAGTTGCTTCGTGGACGATGGCGCTGGGTCTCATTGTCATCGTCGCGTGTGTGGGAGCCGGGGTCACGCTTGCCCAGACTTCGCCCGATCAGACTTCTCCCGACTTGGCTTCCCCCTCGGCCTCGCCGGCAAAAGAGATCTCGGTCGGGATAAAACAGGCGCCGCCTTTTGCGTTCAAGCTGCAGGACGGCAGCTGGTCGGGATTGAGCATCGACCTCTGGCAGAAAATGGCCGGGCGGCTCAACCTGCGCTTCCACTATGTCGAAGTGCCTGCCGTGCAGGACCAGATCGATGGCGTCGTCAGCGGCAGATTCGATGCGGCGATGGCCGCGATCACGGTCACGGCCGACCGCGAAAAGGCCGTCGACTTCACGCAGCCCTTCTTCACGACCGGGCTCGGCATCGCAACGCCGCTCAACAACCAGCCGTCATGGCGGCCGGTGCTGCATGCCCTGACGTCGTTCGGCTTCCTGCAGGCGGTTCTGGCGCTGGTCATCATATCGGTGGTGGTCGGCGTCCTCATCTGGATGTTCGAACGCCGGCACAATGACGATTTCGGCGGCGGCGTCGCCAAGGGACTGTTTTCCAGCATGTGGTGGTCGACCATCGCCGCGACGCAGGCCAGCACCGGTGATTTCGGCCCGCGAACCGTGCCGGGGCGCGTGCTGGCCGCGCTCTGGATGATGGGATCGATCATTGCGATCGCGGTGTTCACTGCGGGTGTCACATCGGTGCTGACGGTGACGCAGATGGAAGGCATGGTGCAGGGCGAAAGCGATCTCGCCGCGGTCAGGGTCGGCGCGGTGCAGAGCTCGTCGACGGCGTCCTATCTGGATTCGACCCAGATCCGTCATCAGGACTTTGCCTCGATCCAGCAAGGCCTCAACGCGCTTCGCGCCGGCAAGATCGACGCGCTGGTGCACGACAAGCCGCTGCTTGGCTGGCTGGTCGGGCAGAATTACGCGACAAGCCTGCAGGTTCTCGATGCGACGTTCGACCAGCAGCAATATGCCATTGCGCTGCCGCTCGGCAGCCCGTTGCGCAAGTCTCTCGATGTCGCCCTCCTGCAGACCATCGAAAGCGATTGGTGGAAGCAGGCCGTCTTCCAGTATCTGGGCGAGAAGTAGCCGGCAGCAATTTCAGCGGTGCTATGCGCTGGAAGAACCGCCGTCGCTATCCGAGAGTGGCGGCCTGTCTTTCAGGGATGGATGGTTGCTGTCACTGGTCCAGGTCGACCGGTGTCACGCCAAGAAGTTTCAGGGCATTGGCATAGGTCCGGATGCCTTGCGCCTGCTTGCGCTCGGCACAGAACCGGTTCGCCTTGTCCTGGAGTGCCGTTGCCTCGGCGATCTGGCTCGCGCTGGCACCGGGTTTGGCTTTGGTCTGGATGGCTCCGTCGAGTTGAAGACCGAGCCGGCTGCAATATTCGCTCCGGGTGACCGCCGCATCCGACTGTGCGACCGCAAGCACGGCGAGCGAAATGCCTGTCAGGGCAGCCATCCATCCGGTCGAACG
>NZ_RZPI01000681.1:0-2910 GCF_003998715.1 Mesorhizobium sp. M7A.F.Ca.CA.002.15.2.1 | reverse complement strand
CGACAGCATCGTGCGCTTTGCCTACCGCAATGGCGAACTGAAGGCCTCCGGCGACCCGGAAACCATCGTCGGCAACATCCCCGCCAGTCATCACTGGACCCGCGATATCGCCTTCTCGCCGGACGGCAAGACGCTTTACCTTTCGGTCGGCTCGGGATCGAATGTCGCCGAGGACATGGGCCGGGAGCCGAAAGGCGGACTCGATGCCTGGGCGAAATCGCAGCCGCTGGGTGCAGCCTGGGGTTCTGAAGACGGCCGCGCCGACGTGCTGACCTTCGATCCCGATGGCAAGAACGGCCGCATCTTTGCCGCCGGCCTGCGCAACTGCTCGGGTATGACCGTGCAGCCGGCGACCGGCGCGCTGTGGTGCGTCGTCAACGAACGCGATGCGCTTGGCGACAATGTGCCACCCGAATACGCGACCGTGGTCAAGGAGGGTGCCTTCTATGGCTGGCCCTGGTACTATATCGGCAACAATGAGGATCCGCGCCACAAGGGTGAGCGCCCCGATCTTGCCGGCAAAACGACCGTTCCCGATGTGCTGATGCAGGCGCATTCGGCGCCGCTCACCATCGCCTTCTACGAGGGGAAGAGCTTTCCAGCTGAATACAAGGGCGATGCGTTCGTCGCTCTGCATGGTTCATGGAACCGCGGCAACAGGACCGGCTACAAGGTGGTGCGGTTGCTGTTCAAGGACGGCAAGCCGACCGGCGCGTATGAGGATTTCATCACCGGCTTCGTCGTTTCCAACGGTGAGGTCTGGGGCCGGCCGGTCGGCGTGGCGATTGCGAGCGACGGTGCGCTGATCGTCAGCGAGGACGGCAACGGCACCATCTGGCGTGTCACCCATGGCGACGGTCCGTCCTGATCTGCTCAGGTAACGCAGGCCCCCTCACCCGGATTGCCAACCGAATTGCGAAGAGCAATTCGGGAACAATCCGACCTCTCCCCGAGGGGAGAGGAGTCAGCAGACGCTGGCGCCCGTCTCTTCTCCCCTCGGGGAGAAGGTGGCCGCGAAGCGGCCGGATGAGGGGGCTTCGTAAGGCGAGCCCTCGATATCTGGTGCAATGGAATCCGGCCCCAGGGAATTCAATCTTGGCCTGTCCCATGCAATAAAACGCTCTGATCCGAGACCAGTGCCATGACCCTTACCGGATTCCTCGCCTATAGTGCGGCCCTCGGCATCGCCGCCGCGATTCCTGGTCCCGGCATCACCGCGCTGGTCGCCCGTGCGCTCGGCTCAGGCTTCCGCTCGTCGCTGGCGATGTCGTTTGGCCTGATGGTTGGCGACATCACCTATCTGACCGCCGTGGTGCTTGGCCTCGCCTTCGTCGCACAATCCTTCGGCATGGTTTTCCTGGCCATCAAATGGCTCGGCGTCGCCTATCTCGCCTTTCTCGGCTGGCGCTTCTGGAACAGCGGCATCACGCCCGAGACCGTCGAGGCCGGAAAAGGCAAGGGCGGCTTGCTGTCGAGCTTTGCCGCCGGCCTGACCGTTACCCTCGGCAATCCGAAGACGATGATCTTCTATCTCGCGATCACGCCGACCATCGTCGACCTGAAAACCATCACGCTGGCGGATTACGGCATCCTCGTCGCGCTGACCGTTGTCGTCCTGTTGGTGGTGCTGGTGCCGTATCTGGCGCTGGCGGCCAAGGCGCGCTGGTTTCTGAAATCGCCCCGCGCGCTCAAGGCGCTGAACCGCACGGCGGCCGGCTTCATGGTCGGTGCTGCTGCAGCGATTGCCGCTCGGCAATAGAGAGCTTTCCGCCAAAGCATTTCGCAAACGGGCCTTTGCGAGAAATGCTTTTCCGGGACGGCACGGTTTTAGACACAGGGCCCACTCGGATATTTTCAGCCGACAGTCTATCTTGCGCGACCGAAGGCCCTATCTTGCCGGCTGCAATTCCACTGCCTGAAATCCTTACTCGCCTGAAATTCTGGGAGCGAAACCAATGAACAAGCCCGTCACAGCCCGTGTGCCCGGTCGCGGCCGCGTCTACAATTCCATCACCGATACGATCGGCGACACGCCCCTGGTGCGGCTCGACAAGTTCGCCAGGGAAAAGGGCATCGTCGCCAATCTCATCGCCAAGCTCGAATTCTTCAATCCGATCGCCTCGGTCAAGGACCGCATTGGCGTGGCGATGATCGAGGCGCTTGAGGCATCAGGCAAGATTTCTCCCGGCAAGACAACGCTGATCGAACCGACGTCGGGCAACACCGGCATCGCGCTTGCCTTCGCCGCCGCGGCCAAGGGCTACAAGCTGATCCTGACGATGCCCGAAACAATGTCGGTCGAGCGCCGGAAAATGCTGGCGCTGCTCGGCGCCGAGTTGGTGCTGACCGAGGGTCCGAAAGGTATGAAGGGCGCCATCGCCAAGGCCGACGAACTGGCAGCGACGATCCCCAATGCGATCATCCCGCAGCAGTTCGAGAACCCGGCCAATCCGGAAATCCACCGCACGACGACGGCCGAGGAAATCTGGAACGATACGCATGGCGAGGTCGATATCTTCGTCGCCGGCATCGGCACCGGCGGCACCATCACCGGCGTCGGCCAGGTGCTGAAGAAGCGCAAGCCCTCCGTGCATGTCGTCGCCGTCGAGCCCGACTCCTCGCCGGTTCTGTCGGGCGGCCAGCCCGGCCCGCACAAGATCCAGGGCATCGGCGCCGGTTTTGCGCCCAAGATCCTCGACACGACGATCTATGACGAGATCGTCAAGGTGTCGAACGAGGATTCGGTGGCCAATGCCCGCCTCGTCGCCCGCCTCGAAGGCGTGCCGGTCGGCATCTCTTCGGGCGCCGCCCTGCAGGCGGCCATCGTCGTCGGCTCGCGGCCGGAGAACAAGGGCAAAAATCTTGTGGTGGTCATCCCGTCCTTCGCCGAGCGCTATCTGTCGACAATCC
>NZ_RZPI01000680.1:0-2912 GCF_003998715.1 Mesorhizobium sp. M7A.F.Ca.CA.002.15.2.1 | reverse complement strand
CTCGATGACCAATGCCGATTTCAATGGCGACTCGGAATTCTTCCGCATGATCTCCAACGAACAGGGCTGCGCCTATTTCTCCGAGGACGGACAATCGATCACGGTCAACCAGCCCAAATGCATCGATGCCATGACCAAGGTCAAGGAGATGAAGGACGCCGGCATCATCTCGTCGGCCGACTGGGGCACCAAGATCACCAACAACACCGCCGGCACCGTCGCCACCCAGATCTATGGCGGCTGGTATGAGGGCACCATTCGCACCGAATCTGCCGGCGAAAACGGCAAATGGGGCGTCTATCTGATGCCGAGCCTCACCGCCGACGGGCCGCGCGCCGCCAATCTCGGCGGGTCCTCGCTGGCCATCACCTCGGCTTCCAAGAACAAGGAGGCTGCCTACGCCTATCTGAAATACACGCTCGGAACCAATGAAGGCCAGATCACGATGCTGAAGGAGTTCGGCCTGGTACCGTCCCTGGTCTCGGCACTCGACGATCCCTATGTCGCACAAGGCCTGTCTTACTGGGGCGGCCAGGCGGTATGGAAGGACATTCTCGGCACCTTGCCGAAGGTTGTTCCGAGCCGCGGCACGCAGTTCCAGAGCGACGCCGAAATCATCGTCCGCGCCGTGCAGACCAAGTATCTGGCCGGCGGCTATCCTGACGCCAAGGCGGCGCTCGACGATGCCGCAAGCCAGATCGCGGCGGCGACCGGACTGCCCGTCAAATCTTGATCACCGCTTCTCCTTCTCCCCTTGTGGGAGAAGGTGGATCGGCGCGATAGCGCCGAGACGGATGACGGGTGCTCCAGCGGAGTGAGACGTTTGCGTTCTCTGGAACACCCCCTCATCCGTCGCCTTCGGCGACACCTTCTCCCACAAGGGGAGAAGGGAAGACCCAGGCGACGGCGTGAAACAACAAGCGGTAGAAGGAGGAGCAAGATGCGCAATCGTAACGCCACGGCCTATCGCTTCCTCACGCCCTATCTGCTGATCTTCGCGATCTTCTGGGTGTGGCCGATCATCAGCTCCTTCATGATCTCCTTCCAGGCAACGCGCACCGTGCCGTGGCGGTTCGCGCCGAGCTTCAACTGGGGCCGGTTGATCGGCGATCCGGCCTTCTTCAACGCCCTGAAGAACACGCTGCTCATCCTGGTCATCCAGGTGCCGGTGATGATCTCGCTGGCGCTCGTCATGGCGGTGCTTTTGAACTCGCCGCTCTTGAAGGCGCGTGGCCTCTACCGCTTCGCCTTCTTCGCCCCGGTCGTGGTCGGCGAGGTTGCCTATTCGGCGGTGTTCCGGCTGATGTTCAACCTCGATTTCGGCATCATCAACAAGCTCCTGAACAGCGTCGGCCTGCCCAAGATCGACTGGTTCTCCAACGTCACGCCGGCGATGGCGCTGATCATGATCGCGGTGACCTGGCGCTGGGCCGGTTACAACGCCATCATCCTGCTCGCCGGCATGCAGTCCATTCCCGAAGACGTCTACGAGGCGGCGACGCTCGACCGCGTCAGCAAGCTCAAGCAGTTCTTCTACATCACCCTGCCGCTGCTGAAGCCGGTCATCGTGTTCTGTCTCGTGCTGTCGATCATCGGCACCATGCAGCTGTTCACCGAGCCCTTCCTGATCACCGAGCGCGGCGGGCCGGGCGGCGGCACGGAGACGCTTGGCCTGCTGCTTTACCGCCAGGGCTTTCGGTCGCTCAACTTCGGCTACGCCTCGGCCGTCGCCTACACCATGGCCGGGCTGGCGATCGCCATCACGCTGGCGCAGCTGTGGCTGACGAGGGAACCGAAATGAGTTCGCGCTCCTCCGCCAGGCTGGGACGCAGCATCGCTCTGCATCTGTTCCTGACGCCGCTGGCGCTGATCTGGCTGTTTCCGCTGTGGATGATGGTGGTGTTCTCGACCATGCCCGACAACGGCATCTTCAGCCCCGGCATCGAGCTTTTGCCGCACGGCAATTTCATCGACAATTTCAACAATCTGCAGCGTGACACGAACTTCGTCGGCGCCATCGGCATTTCGGTCTCGGTGGCGGTGACCTACACCATCCTGTCGGTGCTGCTGACGTCGATGGCCGGCTGGGCGCTGGCCCGATACCAGTTCTTCGGCAAGGGCGCGGTCGTCGCCATCATACTGGGCACCATAACGCTGCCCTATGCGGTCGTGCTGATCCCGCAGTTCATCATGGTGGCGCGCGACTTCAAGCTCGCCAACACCTGGGTGGCGCTGATCGTTCCGCCGCTGTTCAATTCGCTCGGCGTGCTGTTCATGCGGCAGAGTTTTTCGATGATGCCGGACGACCTCTTCGATGCGGCGCGCGTCGAGGGCGTGAAGGAGTGGCGCATCTTCCTCTTTGTCGCGCTGCCTTTGGCGCGGCCGATGCTGGCCGCACTCGCCATCATCCTGTTCCTCGCCTCCTGGAACAATTATCTGTGGCCGCTTTTGATCAACAGCCAGCCTGGTTCGATGACGGCGCCGGTGGCGCTCGGCACGCTGATCGGCCTCACCAAGGTGTCATGGGGCGGCATCATGGCGGGCGCTGTAATGCTGACGGTGCCGATGCTGGTCGTCTTCGTGCTGCTGCAGCGCCATTTCATCGCCGGCATTGCCGCCGGCGCGGTCAAGTAAGGGGCAGCATGGCAACGGTCACGCTCACCAATGTCGTCAAGCGCTTCGGCGTCTTCGAGGTCGTCCATGGCGCCAGCATGGACATCAAGGACGGCGAGTTCGTCGTCTTCGTCGGCCCCTCCGGCTGCGGAAAATCGACGCTGCTCAGGATGATCGCCGGGCTCGAGGACATCAGCGGCGGCGAAATCGCCATCGGCGGCAAGGTGGTCAATGATGTCGAGGCGGCCGACCGCGGCATCGCCATGGTGTTCCAGTCCTACGCGCTGTATCCGCATATG
>NZ_RZPI01000067.1:0-13312 GCF_003998715.1 Mesorhizobium sp. M7A.F.Ca.CA.002.15.2.1 | reverse complement strand
CGATACGCTTGGCCCGACGATCCTGCTGCCAATTGTCATTTTCGTCATCGCCGTGGTTCTGGGCGCCAAGGTCAGCAAGGCTTTTCGCGCCGCCGTCACCATCGGCGTCGCCTTCATCGGCATCAATCTGGTGCTTGGCCTCATGTTCACGTCGATTGGCGACGTCGCCAAGGCCATCGTCACCAACACCGGCATCCATCGCGACATCATCGATGTCGGCTGGCCCTCCGCGGCCGCGATCGCCTTCGGCTCATCGGTCGGCCTTTGGGTCATTCCGGTCGGCATTCTCGTCAACATCGTGCTGTTGCTGACACGCATGACGCGCACGCTCAATGTCGACGTCTGGAACTTCTGGCACTTCGCCTTTGTCGGCTCGCTGGTGGTCGCCGCAACCGACAACCTGGCCTATGGCATCGCGGTCGCAGCACTTGTCGCAGCACTCTCGCTGTTGTTCGCCGACTGGTCGGCGCGCGCGGTGCAGCAGTTCTACGGCGTGCCCGGCATCTCCGTGCCGCATCTCGCCTCGGCGCAGATCCTGCCGATCGCCATTGTGCTCAACTGGATCATGGACCGCATTCCCGGGATCAACCGCATCAACATCAACACCGATACGATCGAGCGCAGGTTCGGCGTGTTCGGCGAACCTGTCGTGATGGGCCTCATCATCGGCCTCGTGCTTGGTGCGATCGCCTTCTACAATGCGGGTGATCTCAGCGTGGTGCTGGCCAAGGTTCTGGGCACCGGCATGACGCTGGCCGCGGTGATGCTGCTGCTGCCGCGCATGGTCAAGATCCTGATGGAAGGCCTGCTGCCGGTTTCCGACGCAGCCCAGGCATTCGTGCGCAAGCGCACGGGCGATCGCGAGCTTCTTGTTGGCCTCGATTCCGCGATCCTGATCGGCCATCCGGCCGCGATCTCGTCGTCGCTGATCCTGGTGCCGATCGCGATCATCCTGTCCATCATCCTGCCGGGCAACCGCGTCATCCTGTTCGCCGACCTTGCGGTCATTCCCTTCATCGTCGCCATGACCGCGCCGCTGGTCAAAGGCAACGTGTTCCGCATGGTGGTGATCGGCACGGTGACGCTGGCCATCGGCTTCTACGTCGCCAACGCGCTGGCGCCGCTGTTCACAAGTGCTGCCGTCGCATCGGGCTTCAAGCTGCCGGCGGATGCGCTGCAGATCACCTCGGTGGTCGACGGCTTCCTGTGGGTGCCTTACGTGGTCATCGAGGCGATCCAGGGGCTTGGACTTGTCGGCATCATCGTGATCGCGGTGGTCATCGCGGCATTGTTTGTCCTCTACCGCCGCAATCCGCTCGGCTGGGAGCGGGCCGCGGGCGCCGAGGACGAGCCGGCCGAAGAGACGGCCTGAACCTGATAGGGTCCACCCTTCAAACCGATCGTGCGCCCTCCTCGGGGCGCCCGATTTCATCGACGGAGCCCGATCGTGCGCCCTCCTCGGGGCGCACGATTTCATCGACGGAGCAAAGAATGTCCGACGGCCTCATGCAGCTTCTGGATCCCGACGCGATCGTGCTCGGATCCGATGCCTCGACCAATGAGGAGATCATCCGCATCCTGGCGGGCCGGCTGGAGACACTTGGCTATGTCAAAAGCTCCTATGCCGACGCGGTCGTGCGCCGCGAATTGACCATCCCGACAGGACTGCCGCTGGAACGCTCCGACAATGTCGCGGTGCCGCACACCGATCCGGAGCATGTGCTGAAGCCTGGCATCGCGATGGGCACATTGAAGCAACCAGTGACCTTCGCCAACATGGAGGATCCCGACGAGATGCTGCCGGTCGGCTTCGTTTTCCTGCTTGCCATCAACGACAAGGACAAGCAGATTGAGGCGCTGCAGGCCGTCATGGCCACCATCCAGAACCCGCAAGCCTTGGATGATTTGAGGTCGGCCAGAACCCTCGAAGACGTGCGAGCCGTACTCGGCTGATAACCAAGGAGAAGCAGAGATGTCCAGACAGAAAACCATTCTCTTCGCCTGCGGCACGGGCATCGCCACCTCGACCGCGGTCAACGTCGCCGTCACCGAGGAAATGAAGAAACGCGGCCTCACCTTCAATGCCCAGCAGGCAAAGGCCACCGAAGTGCCCGGACTGGCCGACAATGTCGACTTCATCGTCGCAACCACCCCGATCTCCGCTTCGGTGACCAAGCCGGTCATCAAGGGCCTCGCCTTCCTCACCGGCATCGGCAAGGACAAAGTGCTCGACGAGATCGAGGCTCAATTGCGCAAGTGACGGTCCAGACGCCACGCGCAGGCTGACGCGGCTTCACACCACCCTGACGTAGCTCGTCATTCCCGATTTCTGGTGCTCGATGATGTGGCAGTGCAGCAGCCAGTCGCCGGGATTATCGGCGACGAAACCGAGCTGAACCTTCTCGTTGGGCTGGATGAGATAGGTGTCGGAAATCACGGGCTGAACCTGGCGCGTCGAGGACGACAGCACCTTGAAGCTCATGCCGTGCAGATGCATGGGATGGGATTGCGGCGTCAGGTTCTCCATGTCGATGACGTAGCTTTGGCCAAGCTTCAGTTCGGCCAGAGGCGCGGTCGGATCCTTGGTGTCGCCGGGCCACGGCACTTTGTTGATGGCCCAGAAACTGTAGCCCAGCGAGCCGCAGATGCCATCGCTCGGGACATTTTCCGCCGTGGCGCTGAGCGCCAGGGAAATATGCCTGGCACTGGCGAGATCCACTTCCGCCACCGGATTGAGCTCCAGTGGAGCAACATCGCGAATGTCCCGTTTGAGGGAGTTTCCTGTCGCGCGCAGGGTTGCCAGGATTTTTGGCTTGGTGCCTCTGACGTCCCTCAAGCTGACGATCGCGCCTTCCTCGTCGGGCATGCGTATGGCCAGCTCCATGCGCTGGCCGGGTCCAAGCAGCAAGGCATCGGGCGAAAAACGCTCAGGCACCGGATTGCCGTCGAGCGCCATGACACTCGCCTGCGCACCGTCGACGCGAAAAGCGTAGATGCGCGTCACGTCGGTGATGGCGACCCTGAGCCGCACCAGCCCTCCGGCCGGCGTGTCATATTGCGGCTGGTCGAGCCAGTTTGCGGTGCGCACCGTGCCGTAAGTGCCGGTTCTTGCGGCATCGCGCGGCCGGAACTGGTCGATGAACTGACCGTCGTCGCCGAGGCGCCAGTCACGCAAGTTGAGGACGATTTCGGCGTCGAATTTCGGATCGCTTGGGTTTTCGACCACGATCACGCCCGTCAGGCCATGGCCCATCTGCTCCAGCGTGTTGCAATGCGGGTGGTACCAGAAGGTGCCGGCATCGGGCGGCGTGAAGGCGTAGTCGAAATGATCGCCGGTGTAGACGTAGGGCTGGACCAGGAACGGCACGCCGTCCATCTTGTTTGGAACGCGAATACCGTGCCAGTGGATCGTCGTCGGATCGTCGATCGCGTTGACAAGGCGTGCAGCGAAGGGCTGGCCTTTTTTCATTCTGAGCACGGGCGGCATTCCGGCGTTGCCATAGGTCAGCACATCCCTGGTCTGGCCGATATCCATCAGCTTCGCCTGGATCTTTGCCGTCTGCAAAACCACCGGCTCAGGCATGGCAGCGGCCCAGCCACCAAGCCGGCCCATGGCCGAAAGCCCGACCCCGCCTGCGCCGGCAATCGCTGCCGTTTTCAAAAGCCGGCGTCGGGTGAGTACGGTCATTTGACGCTCCAGCTGCAAAGACGGCTGCCCTGGGTTTATCGCAGCCTTGGATCGTAAGCGAGCACCCTGTGCCTAAACCGACTCCGCCACCGGCCTTAAGCAAAAGATGCTGGCGTGGACGGACAATCGACCACAATAAGCGTCGCTGGCGGAGCGGCGCGCGACTATTTCGGCCGCGCCCCATAGGCGGCAAGGAATGCTTCGACCGAAGCATCGGCGTGCCGCTCGAGATCCGCCTTCGAACGCGGGTTGCTTCCGGTGAACATGGCTTCGTTCATTGGGATCCAGAGAAGCATTCCGAAGAGATGGCTGGCCGCCAGACGGGGATCGCTGGTCTGCAACAGGCCTCGACTGGTAAGCTTTTGAAAGCATGATGCCACCGAGGCAAGCATGCGTTCAAAACCTTTTTCATACCAGCTCCGGCCAAGCTGCGGCATCCGATCCGCGTTGGCGATAATCAGACGCCGCAGCTTCAGCAGCTCTTCGTCCATCAGCGTCGTTGTCATGCGTCGGGCAAGCTGCTGTAGCCCACCCTCCATGAATTTCGCCTCGGAAAGCAGCATCGTCACCGACTCGACGACATCGTTGGTCTGGCTGGCGGTGGACTCGACGACTTCGCCGAAAAGCGTCTCCTTGTCCGTGAAATGCTTGTAGACAGTCTGCTTGGATGCGCCTGCTTTGGTGGCGATCTCTTCCATGCTGGTTCCATCATAGCCCTTGGCGATGAAGGCGGCCGTAGCCGCTTCAATGATTTCACGATCCTTGCGAGCCGACCTGGTCTCACCATCAATTTTCATAGCGCCTCTCAACCAGTACTAGACGGTACCGTTCCCGCATGGTAGCCATAGTTACAGTACTAGACTGGCTAGTACCCATCAACGGCAGCAAGGCTTAGACCGATGACCAAAATGATCTTCCTCAATCTACCGGTACGCGATCTGCAGGCGGCGACCAAGTTCTATCTCGCGATCGGGGGCACGCTGAACCCGCAGTTCTCGAGCGACCAGTCCAGCTCGATCATGTTCTCAGACTCGATCGGGGTCATGTTGCTGACGCACCAGCATTACAGCCAGTTCACAGCGCGCCCGATCGGCGACCCCAAGCGGGACAGCCAGATGTTGATCGCACTCACCGTCGACAGCAAGGACGAGGTCAATGTCGTAATCGAGAAGGGCGTGGCGGCAGGCGGTCGCGCCGATCCCAACCCGGCGCAGGATCTTGGTTTCATGTTCAACCGCCACATCGAAGATCCGGACGGCAACGTCTGGGAGCTGCTGTGGATGAACCCGTCGGCCATGCAATAGCCCACAGGAATCGAAGCGGGCCAGGATGACAATGGAGAAGCGACCGGCATTCGCCTGTCGCTCCCGTCAGGCGCGCCGGCATCGGCTATTCAGCCGCCTCGGCATAGTGTGCCGGCACGTAGTTGAGGATGGGGCCAAGCCAGCGCTCGGCCTCGACCAACGGCATCGCCTTGCGGCGCGCATAATCCTCGACCTGGTCGCGCTCGATCTTGGCGACGCCGAAATAATAGCTTTCGGGATGCGCCAGATAGATCCCCGAGACGGATGAACCCGGCCACATCGCATAGCTTTCGGTCAGTCTCACGCCGGCATTGCCTTCGCCGTCGAGCAGCCGGAACAAAGTCGCCTTCTCCGTATGGTCGGGCTGAGCCGGATAGCCGGGCGCCGGTCGGATGCCGCGATAGGGTTCGCCGATCAGCTCGTCCGGCGCCAACGATTCGTCTGGCACGTAGCCCCAGAATTCCTTGCGCACCTTCTCATGCATGCGCTCGGCAAAGGCTTCGGCGAAGCGGTCGGCCAGCGCCTTGACCATGATCGAGGAATAGTCGTCGTTGGCGCGTTCGAAGCGTTCGGCGATCGCCACCTCCTCGATGCCGGCGGTGACGATGAAGCCGCCGATGTAATCGGCCTTGCCGCACTCCGCCGGCGCGACGAAATCCGACAGGGCAACATTGGCCTTGCCGTCGCGCTTGGTCAGTTGCTGGCGCAAGGTGAAGAACGTCGCCAGTTCCTGCGACCGCTTCTCGTCCGTAAACAGCCTGATGTCGTCGCCGACGGTGTTGGCCGGCCAGAAGCCGATGACGCCGCGCGGCGCGAACCATTTCTCGGCGATGATCTTGTTCAGCATCGCCTGCGCATCCTCGAACAGCTGGCGTGCGGCGGCACCTTGCGCCTCGTCTTCGAGTATTTTGGGATAGCGGCCCTTCAGCTCCCAGGTCTGGAAGAACGGCGTCCAATCGATGTAGCGCGCGAGCTCGGTCAGGTCCCAGTTCTCGAACACCTTCACGCCTGTGAAGGACGGCTTCGGCGGCTCATATTCGGACCAGTCTATCCGATGCGCATTGGCCCTCGCCTTGGCCAGCGGCAAACGCTGCTTGTCGGCTTCCGAGCGGGCATGCGCATCGGCGACCTTCTTGTATTCGGCGCGCACCGTATCGACAAAGCCGCGCTTGCTCTCGTTGGACAGCAAGGATGAGACCACGCCGACCGCGCGGCTGGCGTCGGTGACATAGACCGTCTGCCCCTTGCTGTAGCGCGGGTGGATCTTCACCGCCGTGTGCACGCGGCTGGTCGTCGCGCCGCCGATCAGCAGCGGAATGTCGAAGCCTTCACGCTCCATCTCGGCGGCCATGTGCGCCATCTCGTCCAGCGACGGCGTAATCAGGCCGGACAGGCCGATGATATCGACATTTTGCTCGCGCGCCGTCTGCAGGATCCTGGCCGCCGGCACCATGACGCCGAGATCGATGATCTCGTAATTGTTGCAGGCGAGAACCACGCCGACGATGTTCTTGCCGATGTCATGGACATCGCCCTTGACCGTCGCCATCAGGATTTTTCCGGCCGTTTTGCGTTCGCCATTGTCGATGCCGTTGGCGGCGTTTGCCAGCTTCTCGGCTTCCATGTGCGGCAGCAGTCCAGCCACCGCCTGCTTCATTACCCGCGCCGACTTCACCACTTGCGGCAGGAACATCTTTCCCGCGCCGAACAGATCACCGACGACGTTCATGCCGGCCATCAGCGGGCCTTCGATGACATGCAGCGGCCGCTCGGCGGCAAGCCGTGCTTCCTCGGTGTCGGCGTCGATGAATTCGGTGATGCCGTTGACCAGCGCATGGCTGATCCGCTGTTCGACAGTCCATTCGCGCCAGACGAGATCGCGCTCCTGCGCTTCCTTGCCGGCCGTGCCCTTGAAGCGTTCGGCGATCTCCAGCATGCGTTCGGTGGCGGTGCCGCCGGCCTTGGGCGCGCGGTTGAGCACGACATCCTCGCAGGCCTCGCGCAGATCAGGCTCGATCGTATCGTAGACGGCGAGCTGGCCGGCATTGACGATGCCCATGTCCATGCCGCGCTGGATGGCATGGTAAAGGAATACGGCATGCATGGCCTCGCGCACCGGCTCGTTGCCACGGAACGAGAAAGACAGGTTCGACACGCCGCCAGAAATGTGGACATGCGGCAGCGTGGCGGTGATCTCGCCGGCCGCCTCGATGAAGTCGACGCCGTAATTGTCGTGCTCCTCGATGCCGGTGGCGATGGCGAACACGTTGGGATCGAAGACGATGTCCTCGGGCGGGAAGCCGGCCTGCTCGGTGAGGAGCTTGTAGGCGCGGGTGCAGATCTCGACCTTGCGCGCCTTGGTGTCGGCCTGGCCATCCTCGTCGAAGGCCATGACGACGACGGCGGCGCCATAGGCGCGGACCAGCCTGGCATGATGCAGGAAGGCTTCTTCGCCCTCCTTCATCGAGATGGAGTTGACCAGCGGCTTGCCCTGCACGCATTTCAAGCCGGCTTCGATGATCTCCCATTTCGAACTGTCGACCATGACAGGAACGCGGGCGATGTCCGGCTCGGCGGCGATCAGGTTGAGGTATTCGACCATGGCCTTCTTCGAATCGATCAGACCCTCGTCCATGTTGATGTCGATGATCTGCGCGCCGTTGGCGACCTGGTCGCGGGCGACGTCGAGCGCGGCGACATAGTCGCCCGCCGTGATCAGTTTCCGGAACTTGGCCGAGCCGGTGACATTGGTTCGCTCGCCGACATTGACGAAGGGGATCTCGTCGGTGAGCGTGAATGGCTCCAGCCCGGACAGGCGCATCCTGGGCTCAATGTCCGGAATGGCGCGCGGCGGATACTTCCGCACCGCCTCGGCGATGGCGCGGATGTGCTCCGGCGTCGAGCCGCAGCAGCCGCCGACGACATTGACCAGTCCCTCACGCGCGAAATCCTCGATCTGGGCGGCCATGAAGTCCGGGCTTTCGTCATACCGGCCGAATTCGTTGGGCAGGCCGGCATTCGGATAAGCGCAGACAAAGGTGTCGGCGACACCGGATATTTCGGCCAGATGCGCTCGCATGGCGTTGGCGCCGAGCGCGCAGTTGAGGCCGATGGTGAAGGGGTTGGCATGGCGCACCGAATGCCAGAAGGCGGTCGGCGTCTGGCCCGACAGCGTGCGGCCGGAGAGGTCCGTGATGGTGCCCGATATCATCACGGGCAGGCGCACGCCCTTCTCGATGAAGATCTCTTCCGCCGCGAAGATCGCCGCCTTGGCGTTCAGCGTGTCGAAGATGGTCTCGATCAGGATGATGTCGGCGCCGCCATCGATCAACCCGCGCAGCTGCTCGCCATAGGCGAGGCGCAAATCGTCGAAGGTCACGGCGCGATAGCCGGGATTGTTGACGTCGGGCGACATCGAGGCGGTGCGGTTTGTCGGCCCGAGCGCTCCGGCGACAAACCTTCGTTTGCCGTCCTGCTGCTCGGCCCGAACAGCGGCGCGCCTGACCAGCCGCGCGCCATCGCG
Organism: Mesorhizobium sp. M7A.F.Ca.CA.002.15.2.1; assembly: GCF_003998715.1. NCBI lineage: Bacteria > Pseudomonadati > Pseudomonadota > Alphaproteobacteria > Hyphomicrobiales > Phyllobacteriaceae > Mesorhizobium > Mesorhizobium sp. M7A.F.Ca.CA.002.15.2.1. Next base: position 4,797 of record NZ_RZPI01000067.1, on the reverse strand, counting down.
GTTCAGCGCATAGACGGCATCTTCCATGCCGTAGTCGGCCTGGGCGATCGAGGTCGAGGAGAAAGTATTGGTCTCCAGGATGTCGGCGCCTGCGATGGCGTATTGATAATGGATCTCCTCGATCGCCCCGGGCTGGGTCAGGATCAAAAGGTCGTTGTTGCCCTGCTGATGGCAGGCGCAGCCGGCGAAAGCCTCGCCGCGGAATTGGTCCTCGTTAAACCCGAGGCCCTGGATCTGGGTGCCCATGGCGCCGTCGAGGATGAGAATGCGCTCGCGTGCCGCCGCTGTCAGCGCGGCAAGCACTTCCGGGCCGTCCGGTTTTGCCGCGACGGGGCCGAACAATGCGTCCAGCGAGGCAGAATTCTGCGACATTTTTTATCCCTTTGGCGACAGGCCTTTTCATGTCACATAAGGATATCTTTATGTCAATATACGACAGATGCGCGTGATTGTCACCCACCCAACGCGAAGGCGGGTCCGTGGCGCCGGTTTCCGACGGACCTACGCTATGTCGACGCTTGCCAGGAAGCGGGCGAGGACCGGATTGAAGCGATCCGGCGAATCCCAGAACGGCGCGTGGCCGGATTTGTCGAGCAGATGGGTCTTGCCTTCCCATAGATTGGAGAATTTCACAGCGGAGACGAAATCGGTGTTGACGAATGGCTCGTCGATGCCGTTCAGAACGGCGATCGGCGGCGTCTTGCCGGCCACGATCTCGCGCTGGTTCCGGCCAGTGCCGGCCGCGAACTTTTCGAACATCAGGCGCCGCGCCCGTCCATCGGTGCGCGCCACCGTGTCGATGAGAAACGGCTCGAACGGCTCGCCGCAAGTGCTGCGCGCATAGGCCTCCACGTCGGCGCCGGTGAAGGTCTCCTGCCCGGCGAGATGCATATGCGGGCTCGGCTTGAATCCGCTACCGACCTCCTCGGGCGAGACAGGCGGCGTGCCGGTGATCATCAAGCCAAGCAGGCCGGGAAAGCGGTCGATCATCTCAAGCCCGATATGGCCGCCGAGCGACCAGCCGAAGACGATGGCCTTGTCGATGCCGAGCAGCCCGAGCACTTCGGTCATGGCATCGGCATAGCCTTCCATGCTGTAGGAACGCTCTGGATCGATCGCATCGCCGGACGCTCCATGGCCGGGTAGGTCGGGAGCGATGAGGTGATATCGCTCGCCCAACGGGCCGTCCAACTGGTTGCGGAAAACGGCACTGGAAGATGAATTGCCGTGGATCAGCATGACAGCGGTTCCCTGGCCGCTGGTCTCACGCACCGCGATCTTGCCGTGGCTGGTTTCAAGGGTCTTCTGCGAGATCGTCATTGTCCGCTCCGTCGGGACTTGCCCTGTTTTAATGCAGTTGCGCAGCAAAGCGCCACGGCTTCCATACCTTTGCGGGAACCATCTTCCCGGCCAGGTTGCGTTGAAAAATCCTTTTCAAATAAGAACAATTATGCGTAGATTGTCAATTATCCAACTCCCGATGAACGGGAGGAAAACAGGGAACAGCACGATGAAGCCCAAATCCGCCGCAAGTCGAATCCGCCATATGCTGATGAGCACGACGTTGATCGGCATGTTTGCCGCATCAGCCGCCCCCGCCTTTGCCGACGTCGTCAAGATCGGCCTGCTTGCGCCGCTCACCGGCCCTGCCGCGGCGGACGGCCAGGAATTCCAGCGCGGCGTGCAGATGGCCATCGACGAAGCGAACGCAGCCGGCGGCGTTGCCGGGGATACGTTCGAACTGGTGGTCGGCGACGTCAAGGATCAGTCCGCCGGCAACGTCACCAGCGCCGTCGAACGCCTGCTTGGCGATCCGGGCGTACACTTCATGCTGACCGGCTATGCCAGCCTGACCAATTTCGAGATCGACAACATGGCCGAGGCGGAAATGCCCTACATGCTGGCGGCCACCTCGCAGCAGACCAGGGACATCATCGCGCCGAGCCCCGACAAATACATGTGCTGCTGGTCACTGACGCCTTCCTTCGACGCCTACAACACCGACGTCACCCTGTTCGTCGAGAAGCTCGCGGCCGACGGCAAGATCACCCTGCCGACCAAGAAGGTCGCCATCATCTCGTCCGACAATGCCTATTCGAAGACCATCTCCGAAGGCATGAAGAAGACGTTCAAGGAGAAGGGCTGGACCATCACCGTCGACGAGATCGTACCCTTCGGCGAAGTGACCGACTGGCGTTCGATCCTCGCCAAGGTGCGCGAGAACGTTCCCGATGTCGTCATCAACACCGACTATCTGCCGGGCAATTCGGCGTCGTTCCTCAACCAGTTCCTCGAGCAGCCGACCAAGAGCCTCGTCTTCCTGCAATACGCGCCGAGCGTTCCGGAATTCGTCGAGCTGACCGGCAAGAAATCGGATGGCATCATCTACAACCTGCTCGGCGGCGCGCTGACGACGCCGAAGAACCCGCGCGCCGATGAGGTGGCAGCCAAGTTCAAGGCAAAATACGGCGTCGAGAGCGGCACCTACGGCGTCGGCCTCTACGAAATGACCAATGTCTATTTCGATGCGGTCAAGAAGGTCGGGGGCGCATCCGACCATGCGGCGATCATGAAGGCGCTGTCGGAGACCGACAAGCAGGTCGCGGAAGGGCGGCTGAAATTCGATCCCGCCACCCACCTGGCCACGCAGGGCGACGACTATATTCCGATCACCTTCTTCCAGATCTGGGATGGCCAGCGCACGCTGATCTCGCCTGAGAAATATGCCACCGGCGCCTTCAAGCTCCAGCCCTGGATGAAGTAGGGAATGGCCCTGCTTGAACTGGACGACGTGTCGAAGGCCTTCGGTTCGCTGAAGGCCGTCGATGGCGTGTCGTTCAAGGTCGAGGCCGGCGAGATCTTCGGTATCGCCGGCCCGAACGGCAGCGGCAAGAGCACGCTGTTCAACATCATCACCGGCATCCCGTTCGGGCCCGACCGGGGCAACATCCGCTTTGACGGCATTGCCATAAACGGCAAATCGGGACACGCCATCGCGCGCCTCGGCCTTGCCCGGACCTTTCAGCGGGAGACCAGCTTCGACGGGCTGACCGTATTCGAGAACGCGCTGATCGGCGCCAGCTACGGCAAGCAGGAAAAGACAGCGGCCACGGCCCGCAATGCCGCCGCCGAGGCGCTGGAGTTCGTCGGCCTGGGATCCCAGTCGTTCGGCCGGCTTGCCGGCGAATTGTCCGTGTTCGAGCGCAAATGCCTGATGCTTGCCACGGCGATCGCCATGCAGCCACGCATGCTCTTGCTCGACGAGCCGGCATCGAGCCTGACCAAACCCGAGATCGAGACGTCGATCGGCCTGATCCGCCGCACCGCCGAACGCGGCATCACCATCCTGTTGATCGAGCACGTGCTGACTTTCCTGATGAGCCTTTCGCAGCATCTGCTGGTGCTCAACAATGGCCGCGTCCTGGCCGCCGGCGATCCGGCAGGCGTGATCGCCGATCCGCACGTCATCGAGGCCTATCTCGGCACGAGGAGGTCGGCGGCGTGAATCCCATTCTCAGCGTCGAAGGCGTCACCGCCGGCTATGGCCGCGTCACCGTGCTGCACGATATCTCGCTGGAGGCCGGCCGTTTCGGCAATGTCGGCCTGTTCGGCCCCAACGGCCATGGCAAGACGACGCTGCTGCGTGCTATCTCCGGGCTTCTGCAGCCGAAGAGCGGCCGCATCCTGTTCGACGGGCAAGACATTGTCGGCCACAGCGCACGCGCCATCGTCGGCGCCGGCCTGATCCATGTGCCGCAAGGCAACCGGCTGTTTCCCGATCTCTCGATCGCCGACTGCATGGCGCTCGGCGCCTATTCGCCGCGGGCCCGGCCGCATGAGGCGGAAAACCGCGAAAAGGTGGTCAAGCTGTTCCCGAAACTGGCGGAACGCTGGCGCCAGCGCGTGCGCACGCTGTCGGGCGGCGAGCGCCAGATGGTGTCGATCGGCACGGCGCTGATGAGCCATCCGCGCCTGCTGATCCTCGACGAGCCGACGCTTGGGCTGGCGCCCAAGATCAAGGACGAGCTCTGCGCCTCCGTCATGGACATTTCGCGCGGCGGCGTACCGCTCATCGTCGTCGAGCAGGACATCGAATTCCTGCTGGAACTGACGCAGCAACTCTACCTCGTCAACCATGGCGCCGTTGCGACCGAGATCAAGCCGGGCGAAAGCCTCGACCACGGCGAGATCATGTCGATGTATTTTGGCCATTAGGAAAATCCGAAGATGAGCGCATTGGCGGAAATCCTGTTCGGCGGCCTGTTCCAGGGCTCGCTCTACGCCATGATGGCGGTCGGGCTGGCTCTGGTCTGGACGACGATCGGCGTGTTCAATTTCAGCCATGGCGTGTTCATGATGCTGGGCGCCTACATCGCCTGGCAGCTGGTCGAACTCGGCCTGCCGGCGGCGGTCGCCTTTCCCATCGCCGTCGTCGTCATGGCCGGCGTCGGCTGGATCCTGCAGGCGAGTGTCGTGCGGCCGCTGATCGGCCGACCCAACATCGTGCTGGTCGTCGTCATCACCACGCTGGCAGCCGGGTCGCTGATCGAGAACGGCGCGCTGACCATCTGGGGACCGCGCTCGAAGCAGATCCCGGCGCTGATCACCGGCAACACCACCATCGGCGGCGTCGGCGTCTCCCTGCACCAGATCGCCATCATCGTCATCACGCCGCTGATCCTGGCCGCACTTTGGATGTTCCTCAACCGCACGCGGCTCGGGCTGGCGCTGCGCGCCGTGGCGCAGAATGAAGATGCCAGCCATCTGGTCGGGCTGAACGTCACCGCGCTCTATGGG
>NZ_RZPI01000679.1:0-2913 GCF_003998715.1 Mesorhizobium sp. M7A.F.Ca.CA.002.15.2.1 | reverse complement strand
GCCCGAGACCTGCTGGACACTCTTGCCGGAAGCCAGTTCCCGAATTGCAACGATCAAGTGCAATTGCTGGCGCCAGCGCCCGAAACTCAGCCCCGTCTCCTTTGCCACAAGGCGGGCGAGGCTGCTCTCGCTGAGCGCGATGCGGTTGGCCCATTCCGCCAGTGTGCTGCGGTCGGCAGGGTCTTGCGCCAACGCTTCGGCGATCCTGTTCAAGCGTGGCTCGGACGAGATCGGCAGGTGCAATTGCTGGACAGGCATGCGTGGCAATTCGGTGAGCAGCATCTTGGTCAAGAGTTCGCCCCTCGCCCCGTCACCCTCCACCCGATCGGAAAGCTCGATGATCAATTCGCGCAGCAGGGGCGAGATTGAAAACGTGCAGCACCGCTCCGGCAGATCGGCGGCTCCCGGCTCTATGTAGACGAAAAAAATCCGGGCGTTGGCGGTTGCGACATTGCTGTGCTCCATGCCGCCGGGGATCCACACCCCGCAATGCGGCGGCACCATCCATAGACCGCTTGGAACGCGGCATGTGACGCCGCCGCCGAGTGCGAAGACGAGTTGGCCTTTGCGGTGCCGATGGGCGGGGACTTCCGCTCTGGTGTCGGGGATGTCGACGCGCACGGCAATCGCCGGCGCGGCAGGGTCATCCACATCGAGATCGAGCCAGGGGTAGCTGAGGGGTTGTCTCATGGTTGACTGTTATTAGCGATTAAACGCCATGATAGCTAAATTCTTTAACAGCGAAAGTCGATAAGCTCCGGCTCGTACTCAGCTTGCCGTGCTTTCCACAGCAAGCTGGCACCGACAAGCCAGCAACAAGGTACGCCATGCTCGCCCTGGTCATCTCTCCCGAAAGCGCGACCGGGTTGAGGCTCGCCGACATCGCCGAGCCTCAACCGGCTTCGAACGAAGCGCTTGTCTCTGTCCACGCAACTTCGTTGAACCGGGGCGAACTGCGCCTGCTTGCCATACGCCCCGAGGGCTGGATACCCGGCCAGGACATCGCGGGGATTGTCGAACGAAGAGCAGCCGATGGTTCCGGGCCAGCCGTCGGCGCCCGGGTTGTTGCTTTGGTCGACGAGGCCGGTTGGGCCGAACGCATCGCAGTCCCAATCGACCGTCTCGCCGTCCTGCCGGATGACGTCAGTTTCGTTTCCGCAGCCACACTTCCTGTCGCCGGTACGACGGCACTAAGGACTCTACGCCATGGCGGCGACCTCGCCGGCCAGCAGGTCTTGATCACCGGTGCAAGCGGAGCGGTCGGCCGTTTTCAGATCCAGATCGCCCGCGAGCAAGGCGCCTCGGTGACGGCAATCGCCGCGGCCCGGCACGCCGACGATCTCCGCGGCCTCGGAGCCCGGCAGGTTGTCGAAGCGATCGATCTGGCCGAGGGGCCGTTCTCGCTGATCACCGAGTCGGTCGGCGGCCAAAGCCTCGCACGCGCGATCGAACGTATCGCACCTGGCGGGACCATCGTCATGTTCGGTTCGAGCAGCGGCGAGCTGACGCCCGTCGGATTCCGCCAGTTCGTTCCGGATCATGAAGGGGCAAGGCTTCAGACTTTTGCGTACTACACGTCTGGTCCAGGCATCGGCGAGGACATCGCCTCACTGCTCGCTCTGGTCGCAGCCGGCCGGCTCGAAACGCGCGTGGCCTTGACGGCGCCGTGGACAGACGTCGCTCAAGCGCTGGACGCACTGCGACAGCGCAGCTTCAGCGGCAAGGCTGTTCTCACCATAACAGGATGAGCATCCTGTTTTGTCACACGTGCTGGCCGCCATTGATGTGGATTTCCGAGCCAGTCACATACGACGCCTGCTGCGAGCACAGGAAAAAGATGATGTCGGCGACTTCGGCCGTGGTGCCAAGGCGCCTGAGAGGAATGGTCTCGACGATCTTGTCCGTGCCCGGCGACAGGATCGCGGTATCGATTTCGCCCGGCGCAATCGCGTTGACGCGGATGCCGTGCGGACCGAAATCATGCGCCATCTCGCGCGTCAGCGAGCCGAGTGCCGCCTTCGATGTCGCGTAGGCCGTGCCGGCGAAAGGATGCACGCGGGTTCCGGCGATCGAGGTTACGTTGACGATCGAGCCCTTGGCCGCCGCCAGTTCCTTGAACAGCCCGCGCGCCAGCATGATCGGCGCGAAGAAATTGACCTGGAACACGTCGCGCCAGACATGCATCGGCGTGTCGATCGAATTCATGCGGCTGTTGCCGTCCTTGAGCTTCGGCGAAATGCCGGCATTGTTGACCAGCGCATGCAACTGGCCGCCATGCGCTTCCAGCCGGTGGCGAATTTCGGAGACGGCGATGCCGACATCCTCCTGATCGGCGAGATCGACCTTGATGTGGTCTTCCGGCCCGGCCGGCCACGGGCAGTCCTCGGCGAAAGCCTGCCTGGAGCAGGTGATGACGCGCCAGCCCTCGCGCGAAAAACGCTTGACGGTGGCGTGGCCGATGCCGCGGCTAGCGCCGGTCAGCACGATGGTCTTTCGGGTGTCGAGCTCAGTCATTTCAGGTCTCCAGCCGGCAGATGTAGCCGAACGCCGCCGAGGTGGCGAGAGGCCGAAATGTCACCATTCACCTCAAAGGAGGAACCGGGAAGCCGGCTCGCCGTTGGTCCTTGAATGCGGAAAGGGTGCGGGGTTCTGAATCAATCTATCAGGACAAAGTCATGACACAGACAGCACCCCTCGACATCGCCACCGCCTTCACCAAAGCGTGGACAGGACACGACCTCGAAAAGGCAGCATCCTATGTCGCCGACGACGTCGTTTTTGATGGGCCGATGCAACAGTCGACTGGCAAGGCCCCCTACCTCGAGGGCCTGACCAAACTTTCACAGGATGTGACCGGTGTGCGCATGATCGCGGCCTTCGGAGACGACCACCAGGCGCTGCTAATGTATGACT
>NZ_RZPI01000678.1:0-2917 GCF_003998715.1 Mesorhizobium sp. M7A.F.Ca.CA.002.15.2.1 | reverse complement strand
TTCGTCGGCAACGTGAATAGGTTCGAGGGCAAGATCGCGCGTGGCGAGGCGGGCAGCGCCTGCATAGACGCCGGCAACGGCATCACCATCCGCACCGACAATGCCGGCACCGCCGGGGCCGGGACGGCCGTCACCTTCGCCATCAGGCCCGAAAAGATCAAGGTGTCGTCGAAGAAGCCGGCCGAGGCCGTCAACGCCATCGAGGGCGAGGTCTACGACATCGCCTATCTCGGCGACATGACCGTCTATCATGTCAGGCTGGACGACGGCCAGGTGGTGCGCGCCAGCACCATGAACGCGGCCCGCATCACCGAGGATCCGTTGAGCTGGAACGACCGCGCCTGGGTTTCCTTCCGGCCCGACGCCGGCGTCGTGCTGACGCGGTAGGGGGCGACCATGTCGAGCGCCGCCGTCACCACAGCATCAGCCTCTCCGGCATCCAATGCCGGCAGATCCATCCTTGCCAGGCTGGGTGCTGCCTTCGTTGGCCGACTGGTCATCATCATCCCGTATGTCTGGCTGCTGTTCTTCTTCCTCATTCCGTTCGTCATCGTCTTCAAGATCTCGCTGTCGCAGACGGCGATCGCCATTCCGCCCTATACGCCGGCGCTCGATTTCAGCGGCGGTATCTCAGGGTTCCTGGCTCAGCTGAAACAGCTCAGCCTCGACAACTACACCTGGCTGACGCAGGACGCGCTCTACTTCAACGCCTATGTGACCAGCGTCATCATCGCCGCGGTCTCGACGGTCCTGACATTGCTCGTCGGCTACCCCATCGCCTACGGCATGGCGCGCGCGCCGGCGACGATCCGCCCGACCTTGCTGATGCTGGTCATCCTGCCGTTCTGGACCTCGTTCCTGATCCGCGTCTACGCCTGGATCGGCATTCTCAAGCCCGAAGGGCTGCTCAATCAGCTGCTGCTCGCCACCGGCATCATCCACCAGCCGCTGATCATCCTCAACACCTATACGGCGATCTTCATCGGCATCGTCTATTCCTACCTGCCGTTCATGGTGCTGCCGCTCTATTCCGCTCTCGAGAAGATGGACTATTCGCTGATCGAGGCGGCCAAGGATCTCGGTTGCCCGCCGACCAGTGCGTTCTGGAAAATCACCTTCCCGCTGTCGCTGCCCGGCGTCATCGCCGGTTGTCTGCTGGTGTTCATTCCGGCTGTCGGCGAATTCGTCATTCCCGATCTGCTCGGCGGATCGCAGACGCTGATGATCGGCAAGACGTTGTGGAACGAGTTCTTCGCCAATCGCGACTGGCCGGTATCGTCGGCCGTGGCCGTCATCCTGCTGTTGCTGCTGATCGTGCCGATCATGCTCTTCCAGCGGGCTCAGGCGCGCGCTCAGGAAATGGACAGGTGACCTCATGAACGCCACCTGGAGCCGCTTCAACATCACCTCGATCGTGCTTGGCTTTGCCTTTCTCTACCTGCCGATCGTGCTGCTCATCGTCTTCTCGTTCAACGAATCGAAACTGGTCACGGTCTGGGGCGGTTTCTCGACCAAATGGTACGTCTCGCTGTTCCACAACCAGGGTCTCATGGACGCGACCTGGGTGACGGCGCGTGTTGGCCTGATCTCGGCCACGGTTGCGACGGTGCTGGGCACGCTGGCGGCACTCACCTTGACCCGCTACACGCGCTTCAAGGGCAGGGTGCTGTTTTCCGGCATGGTCTTTGCGCCGCTGGTCATGCCGGAAGTCATCACCGGCCTGTCGCTGCTGCTGCTCTTCGTCGCCGTCGGGCTCGACCGCGGCTTCCTCACCGTGACGCTCGCCCACATCACGCTGACCATGTGCTTCGTCGCCGTGGTCGTGCAGTCGCGGCTCATGACTTTCGACCGCTCGCTGGAGGAAGCCGCGATGGATCTTGGCGCCACGCCGGTGAAGACCTTCTTCCAGATCACATTGCCGGTCATCATGCCGGCGATCGTCTCCGGCTGGATGCTGGCTTTCACCCTTTCGCTCGACGATCTGGTCATTGCCAGCTTCACCTCGGGGCCGGGCGCGACGACGCTGCCGATGAAGATCTACAGCCAGGTTCGCCTCGGCGTGACGCCGGAAATCAACGCCGCCTGCACCATCCTGATCGCCGTCGTGGCGATCGGCGTCATCATCGCCTCGCTTGCCAACAAGCGGCGTGAGGTGCAGCGCCAGCTCGACGAGCAGGCCGCGCAACGCGGCTGAAGACGAAAACGCGACCGCTTATTCCCCCGAAACGCCGCGGCTGATCGGGGAAATGAACGGCGTGCTCCAGGTTCCGCCGACGAAGAACGACGACTGGTTGGGGCCTTGCTGGCCGTTGGCCTGCGTTGCCGCCTGATCCGGCTGAATGACGCCGCCGGACAAGGCCAGTCCGCGCCCGGCGTAGGACGCGATGCCGGACAGCCAGATCTTGTACTTCGCTGAATTGGCCTCGGCCTTGTCGATTCGCGCCACGCCCTTCGAAATGGTTGCCTTGATCTCGGCACCGTCGATCGGCAATGTTGCGTCGGAGACATCGTCGAGCGCGAAGAAGCCGCCCTGTTCGGTATGTTTGAGGAAGGCCGGCAGGTTGAGCTTGCTCAACGCACCCGGCCCGAAGGTCGCCGAGACCGAGCCGTCGGCATTGTCGAAGATGGAATCCCAGGTTCTGCCCGGCCCCTTGAGGATCACCGAGACGGTGCCCGTGCCGACCGGCACCAGCCGCGTCATCCCTGCCGCCGTGCCGAAAGCACCGCCGTCGATGTCGGACGCCAGAAGGCGGATTTCGACTTGCGAGCCTTCCGGCTTGCGATCGAAGCGAAGGCTGGTCTGGATGTTGCCGCCGAAGGCCGAGGCATCGGAGATGTCGAAGACGGACAGACCATCCTTGACCTGTGCGGTGGCGGCGACGTCGGCGAGCTGGATCGGCCCCGCCGTGGCGTGCGC
>NZ_RZPI01000677.1:0-2927 GCF_003998715.1 Mesorhizobium sp. M7A.F.Ca.CA.002.15.2.1 | reverse complement strand
ACCAGCAGGAATGCGAACTGCCGGCCGCCTTGAACGGGGTCAGTCATGACCGGCCGTTCTGAGGGAACACTGGGGTTCGGCAAAGCTGCAGCTTTCTGGCGGGTCAGAAGGACGGCCGTTTCAATCCGGCCGAAAGGTAGGCGGAGGCTAACGTATTGGCCATCAGCATGGCAATGGTCATGGGGCCGACACCGCCGGGCACCGGTGTGATGGCGCTGGCGGCCCTGGCCGCTTCGGCATAGGCGACATCGCCGACGAGGCGGGACTTGCCCTCGCCCTTTTCCGGCGCCGGGATGCGGTTGATGCCGACATCGATGACGGTGGCGCCTGGCTTCACCCAATCACCCCTGATCATCTCCGGCCTGCCGACGGCCGCGACAAGGATATCGGCGGTGCGGGCCAAGGCCGGCAGATCCCTGGTGCGGCTGTGGGCGATGGTGACGGTGCAGTTGGCGGCAAGCAGCAGGTTGGCCATCGGCTTGCCGACGATGTTGGAGCGGCCGACGACGACTGCGTTGAGGCCGGACAGGTCCTTGCCGCGCACCCGCTCGATCAGAAGCATCGAGCCGGCCGGCGTGCAAGGCACGAACGCTGTTTCGAGTTCACCGGTGCCGAGCTTGCCGACATTGATGAAGTGGAAGCCGTCGACATCCTTTTCCGGCGCGATGGTCTGGATGATCTTGCCGGCGTCAATGTGGGCCGGCAGAGGAAGCTGCACGAGGATGCCATTGATGGCCGGATCGGCGTTGAGGTCGCCGATGATCTTCAGCAATGCCTCTTCGGAGGTTTCGGCCGGCAGCGTATGCTGGACGGAATGAAAGCCGCATTCCTTGGCGGTGCGCGACTTGGACGCGACATAGACCTGGCTGGCCGGATCCTCGCCGACGATGACCACGGCAAGACCGGGCTTGGCCTTGCCCTTGGCGACAAGTTCAGCCGTCAGGGTCTTGACCGTCCCCACAACGTCCCCGGCAACGCTCTTGCCATCAATCACTTCAGCCATGGACCACCCTCAACACCAGAATGCCCAAGCGCGTCGCTTCCGGAAGCGACGCGCTTTTCGATCTTTCACAGCGTGGCATCTTCACGAAAAATCCAACATGCAATCCCGCCAAAGCGCCGTCCCATGCCGTTTACGCGAAACCGGCATGTTTTTGTACGGCACCGCGCAGATTTTTGTGGCTCAGAAGTAGCGGCGGCGCGTGCGGCTCTCGGTCAGTTCGCGAACCGCTTCGCGGAATTCGCGCAGGCTGGCGCGGATTTCCTCGATTGGCGCTTGCTGCTCGGCATCCTCCACGGCCCGCGACGGCTCCGCCGATCGCTGATGAGGCTGAGGCGCCTGCTGCTGCGCGACGGGCGGCTGTGGATAGGACTCGGAAGCGGGCTGAGCCGGATCGGACTGCTGCCCGGCATTGGCGGCCGGCATAGATTGCGGATAGGGATAGCCCGGCTGCTGCGCGTAGCCCAATGGCTGCGCGTAGGGATAGAGCTGCGGCCCGGAATATGGCCGCTGCGTCATCATGGGAGGCGGCAGTGGCGGCTGCGCCGTCTGCTGCGGATGGCCGCCGGGCTGGAAAGGTGGTGCCGGGTATGCTGTCGCGGCCGCCTGCCGGGGCTCGAAGGCCGGCGCCGGCCGGGGATAGGCGCGGTATTGCGGATCCTGCGTTGGCTCCCCGTTTTCGGCAGAGGCCCATTCGACGGTATCGAACGGCTCCTCCCGGGATGGCCTGCGGGAGACGGACTTGTGCAGCCTCGACAGCAAGGCACCGATCCGGCCGGGACCTTCTGCCGGCGAGGCCTCGGCTTGCTGGACAGGCGGTGGCACGGCCGGCGGTGGTGATGCAGGCGGGGGTGTCGATGGCTGCGGCGCTGGTGGTAATGGCGGCGCCGGCGGCGGCGCTGCCCGATATGCCTTGTCTTCGTAAGGCGTCCGGCGTTCGTCCGTGCCATGGTCGCGACGCGAGCGCGAATTGGCGGTGTCACGCAGGCTCTCATAGGCGCCACGCATGGCTCCGAGGCCAATGCCGGAGGCGAAACCCAGCAACAGGCCGGCGAGCGCGACCACGACCCGCGACGGCCCGTTCGGCTCAAGCGGCGCGAAGGCCTTCGAGATCACATTGATGTTGGCGGTGTTGATGTCCTTCTGCTCGCCGGTCTCCTTGGCGCGCAGCAGGTACTGTTCGTAGACGGAACGCTTGGCGGTCGCCTCGCGCTCCAGTTCGCGCATCGACACGAGGTCGCTGTTGACGTCGCCGCTGCGGACCTTCAGCTGCGCCAGGCGAGAGGCAAGATCCTGTTCGAGCTGGACGGCGCGCTTGAGGTCGACCTGCAGCGACGAGCCGATGCGGCGCAGCTCCGAGGCGATGCGTTCGCGTGCGCCGGCAATCTGGGCATTGATCGCCTGGAGTTCGGGGTGACGCGGGCCGAGCCGGATGGCGGCGCGGTCAGCTTCCTGCTTGAGCGACGCATATTGCGAACGCAGATCGCTCATCGTGTTGGAGTTGATCTCCTCCGGCAAGGTACCGGTGAGAACCGAATTGACGTCGACCGAACGCGCCGAGGCCGCCCGGGCGTTGAGTTCCAGGGTCCGGGCGCGCGCGACCGACAGCTGCTCGTTGAGTTTCAGCATCTCATCGTCGCTGATGAGATGGCCCTGCGCGTCAACGAGATCGTGCGTGGCCCTGAAATCCTCGACCTTGCGCTCGGCTGCCTCGACGCCCTTGCGCAACTCGTCAAGCCTGGCCGTCAGTTCGTCGGTGGCGCGGCCTGCGGTGTCCGACTGTATCTGGCCGAAAGTCTGCAGGAAGACATCCGTCATCGTGTTGGCGATGAGGGCCGATTTCTCGCCATTCTGCGTGGTGGCGCTGACGGTGATGACGAAGGTCTTGCCGCCGCGCTCGACCGAAAGGCTCTCAGCCAGATTGCCG
>NZ_RZPI01000676.1:0-2943 GCF_003998715.1 Mesorhizobium sp. M7A.F.Ca.CA.002.15.2.1 | reverse complement strand
AGGCGCCTGGCGGCTTCGCGCGTGCCGTCGGCGACGAGGACCATGCCGGCGTGCTGCGAGAAACCCATGCCGACGCCGCCGCCATGGTGCAGCGACACCCAGGTGGCGCCGGACGCAGTGTTGAGCAATGCGTTGAGCAGCGGCCAGGCGGATACCGCGTCCGATCCGTCCTTCATCGATTCCGTTTCGCGGTTCGGCGAGGCGACCGAGCCGGAATCGAGGTGATCGCGACCGATGACGACAGGCGCCTTCAACTCACCCTTGGCCACCATTTCATTGAAGGCGAGGCCGAGCCGATGCCGGTCGCCAAGGCCGACCCAGCAGATGCGCGCCGGCAGGCCCTGGAAGGCGATGCGCTCGCGTGCCATGTCGAGCCAGTTGTGCAGATGGGTGTTGCCGGGCGTCAGTTCGCGCACCTTGGCGTCGGTCTTGTAGATGTCTTCCGGATCGCCCGACAGAGCTGCCCAGCGGAAGGGGCCGATGCCGCGGCAGAACAGCGGACGGATATAGGCCGGCACGAAGCCGGGGAAGGCAAAGGCGTTCTCGAACCCCTCCTCCTTGGCCACCTGGCGGATGTTGTTGCCATAGTCGAGCGTTGGCACGCCGGCGTTCCAGAACGCCACCATCGCCTCGACATGTTCGCGCATGGAAGCGCGGGCCGCCTTCTCGACCGCCTTGGGGTCGCTGACGCGCTTCTCGCGCCACTCGGCCATCGTCCAGCCCTTCGGCAGATAGCCGTTGATGGGATCATGCGCCGAGGTCTGGTCGGTGACCATATCGGGGCGAATGCCACGCCTGAACATCTCCGGGACGATCTCGGCCGTATTGCCAAGCAGGCCGACCGACTTCGCCTCGCCGGCCTTGGTCCAGCGTTCGATCTTTTCCAGCGCCTCGTCGAGCGTCTCGGCGCGCTCGTCGACGTAGCGGGTGCGCAGGCGAAAATCGATCGAGTCCGGGTTACATTCGATGGCGAGACAGCAGGCGCCGGCCATGACGGCGGCGAGCGGCTGGGCGCCACCCATGCCGCCGAGACCGCCGGTCAGGATCCATTTTCCCTTGAGATTGCCGCCGTAGTGCTGGCGACCGGCCTCGACGAAGGTCTCGTAGGTGCCCTGCACGATGCCTTGCGTGCCGATGTAGATCCACGAGCCGGCCGTCATCTGGCCGTACATCATGAGGCCCTTCTTATCGAGCTCGTTGAACTTTTCCCAATTCGCCCAGTGCGGCACCAAATTGGAGTTGGCGATCAGCACACGCGGGGCGTCCGGATGGGTGCGGAAGACGCCGACCGGCTTGCCCGACTGGACCAGCAAAGTCTCGTCATCGGCCAGCGTCCTCAAGGAGGCGACGATGCGGTCGAAATCGTTCCAGGTGCGCGCCGCCCGGCCGATGCCGCCATAGACGACCAGTTCGTTGGGATTTTCAGCAACATCCGGGTCGAGATTGTTCATCAGCATGCGCAGCGGCGCTTCCGTCAGCCAGGAGCGCGCGCTGATTTCGGTGCCGCGCGGGCTGCGGACTTCGCGGATGTTGTGGCGAGGATTGTTCATGGCGTCACTCCATAAAGGACCTGATGTCAGACACGCGCCCAGGATGTCGCGGTCTCGAGGATTTTCCGCAGGGTGGCGCGGATCGGTGCTGCGAACTCGGCGTCATAGGGCACCGGCCAATTGTCCGGCGTGCCCTTGCCATCGGGCTCGCGCATATAGATGCGGTTGGAGAGTTCCATCTGCAGTGCGTGCACGCCTTGTTGCGGCTGGCCGAAATGGCGTGTGATCCAGCCGCCCTTGAAGCGGCCGTTGATGACAAAGGTTTCACCGGTTTCGGCCATGATCTGGCCGACCATCGCCTGCAGCGTCGGATCGGCGCTCCTGCCGTCATTGGTGCCGAGATTGAAAACCGGCAGCGTGCCTTCGAACAGGCGCGGCAGCACTGAACGGATCGAGTGGCAGTCATAGAGCACGATCTTTTCGTGTAGCCCGCGCAACCGGCCGATCTCGGCCTGCAAGGCGGCATGGTACGGCACGAAGAATTCCTCGCGACGCTCGTCGATCTCCGACGGCCCCGGTTCTTCGCCCTCGCGATAGAGCGGATCGCCATCGAAGGTCTCGGTCGGGCAAAGGCCCGTCGTCGCCTGGCCGGGGTAAAGCGAGGCGCCGGAGGGATCGCGGTTGACGTCGATGACGGTGCGCGAGATCGCGGTGTGCACCACCGTCGCCCCGAGGCCGGCGGCAAAGTCATAGAGATTATCGATCCACCAATCGCAGTCGCGGCGGCCGAGCCAGGGCGAGACCAGCCGATTCTCAAGGCCGGCGAGGTCGATGCCGGCGTGTGGTATCGACACCAGCAACGGGGCTGTGCCGGGCGTGACCGTCAGCCAGGGCGCGCTTGCCATCACACCGCTCCGGAAATCGACGGCAGAGCCACACCGCCGGCGGCCTCGATGGCCGCACCGCTGCGCACCATGGCGATGGCTTTTTCCATATCGGGGTGGAAATGGCGGTCATTGTCGAGATGCGGCACTTCGGCCCGCACCAGCCTGCGCACCGCCTCCAGGGCGTCGCTCGAGGCCAGCGGCGCGTGGAAATCGCAGCCTTGGGCCGCGGCCAGCAGTTCGATGCCGATCACCGCGGTGGCGTTCTCGACCATGCCGATCAGCCGGCGCGCGCCGTGCGCGGCCATCGAAACATGGTCCTCCTGATTGGCCGAGGTGGGGATCGAATCGACTGATGCCGGATAGGCTTTCTGCTTGTTTTCGGAAACGAGCGCCGCCGCCGTCACCTGCGGGATCATGAAGCCGGAGTTCAGGCCGGGCTTGGGCGTCAGGAAGGCCGGCATGCCGGAAAGTGCCGGATCGACAAGCATGGCGATGCGGCGCTCCGACAGCGAGCCGATCTCGCAGACGGCGAGCGCGATCATGTCTGCGGCGAAGGCCACCGGCTC
>NZ_RZPI01000675.1:0-2956 GCF_003998715.1 Mesorhizobium sp. M7A.F.Ca.CA.002.15.2.1 | reverse complement strand
AGCTCATGTCGATGACCAGCTTGCCTTTGGTCAGACCGGACGCGACGCCGTTCTCGTGAAACAGCACATCGGCGACCTGCGGTGTGTCGGGCACCATCAGAATGATGATGTCGGCGGCCTTCGCCACGGCAGCATGGCCGGTGACTGACGTTAGGCCCTTGGCGACGAGATCGGCTGAGAGTTGCGATCGATGGTCGCTGGCTATGATCCTGTAGCCCGCGTCCAACAGGTGCCCCGCCATCGGTGCGCCCATGATGCCGAGGCCGATGAAGCCGATGGTTTCCATTTTGGTTCTCCAGTTGCTTGTGTGAAACGCCCCCTCATCCGGCCGCTAGCGCGGCCATCTTCCCCCGAGGGGAGAAGAGAAGCCGACGTTGGTGCCTGTCTCTTCTCCCCACCGGGGAGAAGGTGGCCCGAAGGGCCGGATGAGGGGGCGCGGCGTTGGCTAGGCCGCAGCACTTCCCTGCCCGGCTAATGCTTGAAACCACCCCAGCCCAGCCTCCGTCCCGGCCTTCGGCTTGTATTCCGCCCCGATCCACCCGGAATAGCCGATGCGGTCGATGTGCTCGTACAGGAAGGGAAAATTGATCTCGCCCGTCCCCGGCTCGTGACGGCCTGGATTGTCCGCAAGCTGGATATGCGCGATGCGGTCGAGGTTTACCTCGATGGTACGGGCGAGATCCCCCTCCATGATCTGCATGTGATAGATGTCGTATTGCAGGAACAGGTTCTTCGACCCGACACGGTCGATAAGCGCCAACGCCTGATCGGTATAATTGAGAAAAAAGCCCGGGATATCGCGCGTGTTGATCGGCTCGATCAGCAGCCTGATGCCGGCCTGCTCCAGCTTTTCCGCCGCGAAGGCAAGGTTTTCGGCAAAGACGTCCTCCAGCACCTTGCGGTCGGCGCCGGTGGGCACGATGCCGGCTAGGCAATTGACCTGCTGGCAGCCGAGCGCCTGCGCGTAGGTGATCGCCTTGGCGATGCCCTGGCGGAATTCCGGCACGCGGTCCGGCAGCACGGCAATGCCGCGTTCGCCCTTGCCCCAGTCGCCGGCCGGCAGGTTGAACAGCACCTGGGTCAGGCCGTTCTTCTTCAGCCGGGCGGCGACGACATCGGGCGCATGGTCATAGGGGCCGATATATTCGACGCCCTTGAAGCCGGCGCGGGCGGCGGCATCGAAACGGTCGAGGAACTCATGCTCGCCAAAGAGCATCGAAAGATTGGCTGAAAAACGCGGCATTCTTTTTCTCCTTTTCTCCGCCAAGCCTAATCCAGCATGACGATCGACGTCGGCGCATCTTCGTGGCTCTCGGCAAGCTCCTCGAATTCGGTGATCTTGTCGATCTCGGTGCCCATCGAGATGTTGGTGACGCGTTCGAGGATGAATTCGAGGACAACCGGAACCCGGTGTTCTTTCATCAACCGCTGCGCCTCCTTGAAGGCACCGGCGAACTCTTCCGGCTTGCGCACCCTGACCGCCTTGCAGCCCATCGCCTCGGCGACGGCAACATGGTCGACGCCATAGCCGGCCTCGGGATCGCCTGCCCGGTTGATGTTCTCGAAGGCAAGGTCGACCTCGAAGTCCATCGAGAAACCCCGCTGCGCCTGGCGGATCAAGCCGAGATAGGCGTTGTTCACGACGACATGGAGATAGGGCAGCTTGTGCTGTGCACCGACCGCCAGTTCCTCGATCATGAACTGGAAATCATAGTCGCCCGACAGCGCCACGATGGTGCGGTCGGGATCGGCGGCGCGCACGCCAAGGGCAGCCGGCAAGGTCCAGCCGAGCGGGCCGGCCTGGCCGCAATTGATCCAGTTGCGCGGCTTGTAGACATGCAGGAACTGCGCCCCGGCGATCTGCGACAGGCCGATCGTGGTGACATAGGTGACGTCGCGGCCGAACGCCTTGTTCATCTCCTCATAGACACGCTGCGGCTTCAGCGGCACCTGGTCGAAATGCGTCTTGCGCTTCATCGTCTTCTTGCGAGCCTGGCATTCCTTCGCCCAGCCGGACCAGTCGCGCAGTCTGCCTGCCGTCTTCCACTCGGTGGCGACGTCGAGCAGCATCTTCAGCGCAGCACCAGCATCCGAAACGACGCCGAGATCCGGCGCGAAGACACGGCCGATCTGCGTCGGCTCGATGTCGACATGGATGAATTTTTTGCCCTTGGTATAGACATCGACGGAGCCGGTGTGACGGTTGGCCCAGCGGTTGCCGATGCCGAAGACGAAATCGGCTTCCAGCATCGTCGCATTGCCATAGCGGTGCGAGGTCTGCAGCCCGCACATGCCGGCCATCAGCCGGTGGTCGTCGGGGATCGCGCCCCAGCCCATCAAGGTCGGGATGACCGGCACGCCTGAAATCTCGGCGAATTCGATCAGCAAATCCGACGCATCGGCGTTTATGATGCCGCCGCCGGCGACGATCAGCGGCTTTTCGGCGGCGTTGAGCATCGTCAACGCCTTTTCGGCCTGGGCGCGCGTCATGGCCGGCTTGAACGGCGTCAACGGCTCATAGGCATCGATGTCGAATTCGATCTCGGCCAGCTGGACGTCGACCGGCAGGTCGATCAGCACCGGACCCGGCCGCGACGAGCGCATCAGGTGAAAGGCCTTCTGCAGCGCCATGGGGACGAGATAGGGCTCCATGACCGTGACCGCCCATTTGGCGACCGGCGCGGCAATGGCTGATATGTCGACGGCCTGGAAATCCTCCTTGTTCAGCCGCGCCCGCGGCGCCTGGCCGGTGATGCACAGGATCGGAATGGAATCCGCAGCGGCCGAATAGAGCCCGGTGATCATGTCGGTGCCGGCCGGACCCGAAGTGCCGATGCACAGGCCGATATTGCCTGCCTTGGCCCGGGTAAAGCCTTCCGCCATGTGCGAGGCGCCCTCGACGTGACGGGCAAGCACGTGGCGGATCGTTCCCCTCGCCTTCAGCGCCGAATAGAAC
>NZ_RZPI01000674.1:0-2966 GCF_003998715.1 Mesorhizobium sp. M7A.F.Ca.CA.002.15.2.1 | reverse complement strand
GAAATAGCCGAGGCCATGCCGCGCATACGGGCGCCAATGTCGACGCGCACCTCCGGCCGGGCCGCCCTGCCCTGCGCGGCCAGCGCGCTTGGCCACGACATCTGTTCGAACGCGGCGAGGATCGAGGCCGGGATGAAACGGGTGCGCGAGGCATAGAGATGGCGGTCGCCGCGCGCCGCCTGGCCATGTGGAAAGAAACGCTGCGGCATGACCAGGTTGAGATTGTCCTTGGCCCGTGTCATCGCGACATAGAGCAGCCGGCGCTCCTCCTCGATGTCCTCCTTGGTGCCGACGCCGAGATCGGCCGGGATGCAGCCATCGACGGTGTTGAGCACGAAGACATTTTTCCACTCCTGGCCCTTGGCCGAGTGGATGGTCGACAGGATCAGATAATCCTCGTCGCGATGCGGCGGCCCAGCCTGGTCGCTGGTGGCGTCCGGCGGATCGAGCGTCAGTTCGGTCAGGAAGCGCTCGCGCGAGGCATAGCCCGAGCCGATCTGCTCAAGTTGCAACAGGTCGGCCCGGCGCGTCGTCGCGTCCTCGTGGATGCGTTCCAGATGCGGCTCGTACCACAGCCTGATCTGTTCGAGGTCGGCCGGCCATCTGGCGCCGGCGCGCAGGCCGGAATAGAGCGCGACGAAGCCAGGCCAGTCGTCCGCCGCGCGTTGCGGCGGACGCCAGCCGGCCAGCCCCATGGCCTCGTCCAGCGCCGTCGTCATGGTCTCGACGATCTGCGCGGCGGCCGAAGGGCCGATGCCAGGCAAGAGTTGCAATACGCGAAAACCGGCGACCCGGTCGCGCGGGTTTTCGGCAAAGCGCAGCACCGCCAGCACATCCTTGACGTGGGCGGCATCGAGAAACTTCAGGCCGCCGAATTTGACGAAGGGAATGTTGCGCCGCGTCAGTTCGATCTCCAGCGGCCCGCTGTGATGCGAGGCGCGAAACAGCACCGCCTGGGATTTCAGCGCTGTGCCCGCCTCGCGCTCGGCCAGGATGGTGTCGCAGACGAAATTGGCCTGCTCGACTTCGTCGCGCACGGTCACCAGTTTTGGCCTGTCGCTGGATTTGCGCTCCGACCACAGGTTTTTGGTGAAGCGCTCCGAGGCTTCGCCGATCACCGCGTTGGCGGCAGCAAGGATGGTCTCGGTCGAGCGGTAATTGCGCTCCAGCATCACCACGTCGGCGGCTTGCGCGAACTGATTGGGGAAGTCGAGGATGTTGCGAACCTCGGCGGCGCGGAACGAATAGATCGATTGCGCATCGTCGCCCACCACCGTCAGCCCGGCGCCGTCGGGTTTCAGCGCCATGAGGATCGAAGCCTGCAGGCGATTTGTGTCCTGGTATTCGTCGACCAGCACATGGTCGAAACGCCCGCCCAGATGCGCCGCTATCTCGGGCTCCGCCGCCATCTGCGCCCAGTAGAGCAGCAAATCGTCGTAATCGAGCACGTTTTGCGCCTGCTTGGCCTCGACATAACCGGCGAACAATTCTTTCAGCTGCTCCGCCCAGCCGGCGCACCAGGGAAAGGCGGAACCCAACACCTCGTTGAGCGGCGCCTGCGCGTTCACCGCGCGCGAATAGATGGCAAGGCAAGTGCCCTTGGTGGGGAAACGCGCTTCCGTCTTCGAGAAGCCGAGTTCGTGGCGGACCAGATTCATCAGGTCGGCGGAATCCTCGCGATCATGGATGGTGAAGGCCGGGTCGAGACCGATCTCCAGCGCATAGTCGCGCAACAGCCGCGCGCCGATGCCGTGAAAGGTGCCGGCCCAGGTCAGCGCATCGGTGATGACGGCTGCATCGCGGCCGAGCACCTCGCCGGCAATACGCTCGACGCGCCTGGCCATTTCGGATGCCGCGCGGCGCGAAAACGTCATCAGCAGGATGCGGCGCGGGTCGGCGCCCTTGACGATCAGATGAGCGACGCGATGCGCCAGCGTGTTGGTCTTGCCAGATCCGGCGCCGGCAATGACCAGCAACGGGCCGGCAATCTGACCGGCGCCGTGCTCGACGGCCTGGCGCTGGGCATCGTTCAGCCGCGCGAGATAGGCAGGCTGGACGGTCGGTTCCCGAAAGGTCGAATCAGCGGTGGCGAGGTTCATCGCCCATCAAGCATCGTTTCTGCTTTGTTCGCAACATCGATGCGGGCACACCTAACCCATGCAGGACTGGGGCCGGTCTGAAGAGAAGGGATCGCGGCTAGCGTTGCGGATCGACACCCATGTCGGCCGACTGCCGTCGCAAGGTCTCGCGATCAGGTTGCGACGGCGGCAACAGCAGCGGGTCGACCGTATCGGGCACGTTTTCGACCATCTTCCTGGCGATGCGATAAGTGACATAGGCGAAGGCGCCGGCGACGAGCAGACGGAACATGGTGCAACACTCCTTTGGAGCAGAACCAACCGTAGAAACAGCCTTTGGTTCCCTTGCCAATCGTCCACGCGCGCAGTCGAAGATGGAGGGCGGTTTCGCCGGCGCTCCCGATGCATTCTCGAGGCAACCGGAGGCGGAACTTGGCCTTTGCGAGGTTCGCGTGCTGCCGCAACCCGCTGTGGCGTCCCGGACGAACTTTTGGAGAAGAAGGCCGGCGCCGCTTGGGAGGAGTGAAGCGCCGGCCAAGCGGATAATTAAGTCCGCCGCACAGGTAAGGCTAGCTGAGTCTTTCCCCTGCGTCATCGGGGGATTGTCTTTGTTAAAAACGTGCCGACGCACACGGCCCTATCGGTCACCAGCCGTCAAGAGCTTGTCTTGACCATCATCCCGGCAATCTCAATAAACCCGGGAGTTGGCGATCAAAACGCGATCATCTTCCCGCGTCGCCACCCAGCCTTTGCCTGACCACGGCTACATGGAAATTCGTGCCGAACAGCAGCCCGTCATCGTTGAAGTCGTAGCTGGAATTGTGCAGCGGCGCGGAAGCTTCGCCATTGCCGAGGAAGACGAAGCAGCCCGGCACGTGGTCGAGGAAG
>NZ_RZPI01000673.1:0-2978 GCF_003998715.1 Mesorhizobium sp. M7A.F.Ca.CA.002.15.2.1 | reverse complement strand
GCCTGACACGCACGCTGGCGCTCGAAGTGGCGAAAAACGGCATCACGGCCAACGCCGTGGCTCCCGGCTGGATCGAAACAGGGTCGTCGAGCGAGATGGAGCGGCAAGCCGCCCTGAATACGCCGCCGGCGCGGGCCGGGCGACCGGATGAGGTGGCCGCCGCGGTCGTGTTCCTGGCCTCGGAAGGCGCCAGCTATGTCAACGGCGCCCTGCTGGTGGTCGATGGCGGCAACAGCCTTCAGGAGCGCAAGGGCTGAAGCCGTCCAACGCGTCGGGTGCGAGAATTCAGCCTTTGCCCGAGCTTTTGCCTGCCCCCGGCGCTTCCGGCCTGAGATAGACGGCCAAGCAGCAGCAACAGATCGCCAAGCCCGCGACTGGATATTTCAGGGCGACCAGCCCCGCCAGCGCGAATAGGCAGAGCGTCGCGAGCGACCGGATGCGCATGCGCTTGCGCACCGCGAGCGGAACCGCGTTCTCCGGCATCGGGTCGATGAGTTCGCGGATCAGAAGAATGTAGGTCAGGTTCACCAGGAAGAAGACGGCGGCGTAGAAGGCGACCGGCTGCGGCGCCAGCTCGCTGACCGCCATCCACGCGGTCGCCAGCGGCAGCAGCGAAACCGAGAACAGATGCGCGAAATTGTACCACATCAGGCTGGCTGTCGCCTCCCTGGCGTGGCGTAACAGATGATGATGGTTCGCCCAGACGATGGCGATGAAGAGATAGCTGACGCTGTAGCTCAGCCATGTCGGCCAGAGCTCCAGAAGCGCCTTGAACGTCGGCAACTCCGGCGGGCGCAAGTCGAGGACCAGCACCGTGATGAGGACGGCGAACACGCCATCCGAAAATGCGCTCAACCGATCGAGCCCTGTCGAGGGAAGCACTGGACCGTCCTCGTCGCAGTTCGTGAGACATATAGTAGTGCTGTCGATAGCAATATCCATGGCCGCTCGGACCATCTGACGCCGCCGCCAGCGCCGCTCAGGACGCCTTGGCCAGAAAACTCTGGTAGTCCGATTTCGCCTGCAGCAGGCGCAGCACATTGTCGCGCGAGCCCCTTACGTGGGCGCGGGCCAGCGTGCCGGCTCGGGCGGCATCGCCGGCGCAGATCGCCTCGACGATCTCGGCATGCTCGTCGCGGGCGATCTTCCATTCGTCGAGCCACAACAGTTCGGTCCAGACATAGTGCTGGCACTTGTCGAGGATGCCGCACAGCATGCCATGCAGCATCGCATTGCCGCTGATTTCGGCGATGACGCGGTGCAGGTCGATGCCGACTTCGAGCTCCTGGAATTTTTCGCGCGTGGTGCGCTCCGGAATGGCGGCCAGCCGCTCGCATTCGGCCAGCATGGCACGCAGCCGCGCCTTGTCCTGTTCCGTCGCAGCAGCGGCGGCCAGTGCCGTCGCGTGGCCGTCGAGCAGTTCGCGGATCTCGAAGGCCTCGCGGAACATGTTGATGTCGAACTCGGTGACGACATAGCCCTGGCGCGGCCGGCCGGTGACCAGGCCGTCGCGCTCGAGGCGGTTGAAGGCCTCGCGCACCGGGGTGCGGCTGACAGTCAGCTTCGCCGCGATGTCGTTTTCGGTGACGCGTGAGCCCGGCGGAATCTGGCCGGTCACGATCATCGCCTTGAGCGCGGAATAGACCGAGTCGCGCAGCGTGTTTTTGGTTTCCTTGGCCAAGTTCCGTTTCCAGTTCTCCGGTCTTTCCGCCGGCATATGTTCTCATGCATAGCTGTATTCAAAGTCGGCGCGGTTTGCCACGCCCCGGCGCCCCATCTCCCAGCCCGGGTTGACGGCCCCAGGCGCGCCGATCGGTGTTGACATCGCTGATCCCCAAGCTACACTCAAAATTGTATACAAAATAGAATGCGAAATCAAAAACAATGGGAACACCGGTGGAGAGCCGAAAAAATGAACAGGACCAGAAGCGTTAGTATCGTTGCGATGGCGGGCCTCATGGCCTCCCTCGCGGCCCCCGCAATGGCGGGCGACACCATCACCGTCGCCTCGTGGGGCGGCACCTACCAGGAAGCGCAGACCAAGGCGTTCTTCAAGCCGACCGCCGACGCGCTCGGCATCACCATCAAGGAGGACACCACCAACGGCCTCGACGACGTACGGCTGCAGGTAACCGGCAATGCGGTGAAATGGGACATCACCGAGCTTGGCGCCGACGAATGCGCACGCGGCTCGAAGGAAGGGCTGTTCGAGAAGCTCGACTACGGCATTATCGACAAGAGCGGCATCAATCCGAAGCTTGTCCATGATGACTGGGTCGGCATTTCCTACACCTCCGTCGTGCTGATCTACCGGACCGATGTGTTCGGCGACAAAGGCCCCAAGACCTGGGCCGACTTCTGGAACGTGGAAAAGTTTCCGGGACGGCGCGCGTTGAGCGGCAGCCAGGCGACCGAAACGCTGAGCGTCGCGGCTCTCGCCTCGGGCCTGCCGATCGACAAGGTCTATCCCGTGGATGTCGACGGCGCGCTGAAATCCGTCGACAAGATCCGTGGCCATGTCGACGCCTGGTGGACCTCCGGCGCTCAGGCCATGCAATTGGTCAAGGATGGCGAAGTCGACATGGCGAGCATCTGGAACGGCCGTGCCGGCACCTTGAAGAAGGAAGGCGCGCCGGTCAGCTTCTCCTTCGACCAGGGCGTGCTGACCGCCGACTGCATGGTCATCCCCAAGGGTGCCAAGAACAAGGAAGCCGCGATGAAGGCGCTTGCGATGTTCGTCAGCCCGCAGCTGCAGGCCAATCTGCCGCTCTACGTCGACAATGGCCCAGTAAACGAGAAGGCTTTCGAGACCGGCAAGATCCCGCAGGACAGGATCAAGGACATCAATTCGGCGCCCGAAAACGTCAAGAAACAGGTGCTGCAGGACGCCGAGTTCTGGCGCGACAATCTGGTCGAGGCGACGGAGAAGTTCAACAATCTGGTCCAGCAATAGGCCGCGGACACAAGCTTACGGCGGG